>NZ_CP103788.1:300000-600000 GCF_041729705.1 Candidatus Phytoplasma solani | reverse complement strand
TTAACATTTCTAAAACTTGAAAAACTAAATCATTGGTAGGAACTAAAATAATGGCTTGTAATACGTTTTTATTAAAATCAATTTGACTTAACAAAGGCAAAAGATAAGCGTGTGTTTTACCAGTGCCAGTAGGGGCGATACCAACTAAATTGCCAGCTTTTTCAAAAGAGGCAAAAACTTCTTTTTGAATTGGTGTTAAGGATTTAAATTGTAGTTGGGCTATTTTTTTTTGAATATAGTTTTGTAATTGAGACATTTTTTTCTCCTTAGATCATATATATATATTATATCAACTAATCTTAGAATTTGTGTGTGTTTGATATAAATTGCCCCAATTATTAATTTTTTATTTCAGCTATTTTTACTTTTGTGAGAATAAAGTGGTTGAAAAAAGATTGCTTTTGGGTTAAAATAAAAGTAAGCTTTAAGCATGATTAAAAAAAAATAGAAGGAAAATAATTTATGGAACCGAAAAAAAATAAAAAAAACCTAAAAAAAACGAAAAGTCAACAAACTACACCTAACCCAAAGAAACTGCAACTAAATATTAAAATGTCGCATATTTTTGGTTGGTTTTTAATTATCTTATTATGTGTAGTCCCATTAGCTCCTTTGGTACAATTTTTATATGATTTATGCAAAAACAAATAATTATGCATTAAAAAAAGTCATTCTCATTACGAAAATGGCTTTTTTTGTTTATAGTGTTTATTTTTTTGACATCCAATAGTTTATAGGCAAAATAACTAATGGCATATTTTTTTCCATATTTGGTTATCAATTTATTAATCGTATTAGCGACAAATACTAACAATAAATAAATAATGCTAATTGTTAAATAAGGGGTGATTGTATCTCCATTAGTGGCGATATGTCTTTGTGCTTGCCAAACTAATCCAACTAATCCAATACTCGAAAATAAAGCAGTTTCTTTGATGTTGATAATAAATTGATGATAAATGGAAGGATAAGTTCTTTTGATACTTTGGGGAAAAATAATGTATTTAAAAACTTGTTGTTGGGTCATCCCTAAAGCGTGAGCGGCTTGGATTTGCCCTTGATCTAAGAATTTAATGTTATTTAACATAATGATAGCTAAATTAGCACCGGTGTTTAACATAATGACTATTAAAGCAACTGCAAAAATACCTTCGGTAATAATAAAAAAATCACTTTTAAATTGACTTTTGGCAATAATGGAGATAGAAAAATAAAACAATAGACTTTGAATTAAGACTGGCACTGCTTGGAAAAAACTAAAATAACCATCAATTAAATAAGCAAATGTTTTTTTAGTGAAACGCAAAAATTTATTTTGAATAAAGACATTCGGATCAATATATTTAATTTTTACTAATAATAAAGCTAATAGAAAGCCTAAAATAATTGCATCAACACTGACTACCAAAGACATTAACAATGGTTTACTGTAGGAAGGCAGGGTTTTTAAACAATTAAAAAAAATTATTCGATTTTACTTTATTTTGTAAATGTTTAAAACTTTTTTTAGCTTTATTCACGGCATTTGTGTAAAATTGTTGTTTTTCTTTTTTCGATAATGCATCTAAAACTTTTTTAACTCGTTTAAGCAATACTTCCTTTTTTTCGGTGGTTTCTTTTTTGAAAAAACACCTATTGGTTTGACTTTTTAATCTAATTGAAGTATTTCTAATAGATCGGTTGTTTTTTTGGTTTTTGCTATCATAAACCAAACACGTTCTAAAGGTTTTGAAATTGAGCTGTTCCGTTTTTTCATACAACTTTTAATTTTAAAATTACTCTTTAAGACTAAAAAATTAATTGATAATTTCATATCTTTTCAAACTAAAGAAATATTGTTTTCATTCAAAAAAAGTGTCTAAACTTTTGGAACAGGGCATCTTTTTTAAAATAAGGGGGTTAAAAAATTTTTACTGGTACCATTACTTGTTTATTTTCCATTCTTCTTAGTTTTTTAATGAGTAAATTTATTTGGAAATAATTTATGCTATTAATTGAATTATAAAGTATTAACTCTAATGAGGCAATTAGTCTTTTTTTCTTTGCTTCAAAGCAGAAAAATTAGTGTCCCAATTTGGATCAACTGATTTTAGAGTTTCAAGACTAGGATCTATAATATCACGATAAGCTTGCATTAAATCAACGATATCAATTGCCTCGCACGCACAACAATTTTCTAATGTTTTTACTAAGTCATCTTTTGATAATGATATTTGTCCCTTGTTGTGCGATTTAAATTTTTCATTGTTTTGATAATCTGTTTCATGATTCGGAAGGTTGCATTTTAGTTCTGTAACTGAATTGTCGCCTCGTTTTTTTCTCTCTTCTAAATCATTTAAAGCATTAATGTTTCTTCCAATAGATATATTATTAGCTGTTTCTACTAGTTTTGATAACACACGATAAGCTTTTTTGTAATGTTTAGTATTGTTATTTTCCCCTCTTGGTGGAGGTAAATTGTCTAGCGCCTTGTTAATTGTTTTTAATAAATATTGTTTGGCTTCTTTGGTAATAGGATGTTTGTTACTTTCAACAATGAATTTAAGTTGTTGTTCTCTTTCTTCCAAATTACCAGGCATTAATTCTAATTTCAAGGTAAAACGCGACATAATAGCTTCATCTATTTTAGAAAAATTATTAGTAGCACCCATAACAAAAATACGTGGTTGAGGTCCTTTTTCGTCTTGTCTTGGTTCTAATTCCACTTTAAATTGATTGACAACGTTATTAATATCTGAGCCATTGTTTATACCTTCTGGGGATAAAAAAACGTTTTCACATTCATCAATAAAAAGAATTACCCCACCTCTCCTTTTAGCTACTTCTCTGGCAAAAGCAAACAATTCTTTTACCATTTGAGGCCCATCACCAACATATTTTTGAGAAAAATCAGCGGCTTGTACTTCAATTAAATTCATTTTAGCTTCTTGTGCCACAGAACCTGCAAACACTGTTTTACCGCAACCTGGAGTACCATACATCATCATACCAGTAGGAAGACCAACCTTACCTCTATTATCATAAACTTCTGGATATTTAATATAATTTAAAAAAGGTTTCACGTTTTCTTTGGCTTGTGTTAACCCAACTAGATCTTTAAAATTAGGAAAATTCTTATAAGATTGTTCTTTAAAACCAAATTGTTCGCTGATTAAAAGATTTTCTTCTTGAACTTTACTTTCTTGTTGTGATTGACTATCAGGTGTTGGTACGTCATTCATTTGGGGTTGTTTGTTTTGATCGTCATCATTTTTATCAGTACTATTAACTGATTCTGTTGATTTATTTTCTTTAATTGTTTCTTTAATTATTTTTTTAATGTCTTCTTCTGGAATTTCTAAATCTTTGATTCCTTTAACGGAATTTTCTAAATCTTTGATTTGTTCCTCTAATTGATCATTTGATTGTAGTTTGTTTTCTTTAATTTGTTTTCCAATAGACATGTAGGCATATAGGGTCAACAATAAAGAACCAAACACCAACAAAAACAAAAAAACTAAGAACAAAAAAACATTATTGTTTTCCTTTGGTTTTTGGGACGCAGCAAGAACAGTATTAATTTGTGAAAACGGTTTAGTAATAGTAGTTACGGTAGTAGTTTCTGTAATAGTTACTGGCTCGTCTTTGACTGCTGTTTTTTCTTTTGGTTTATCGACTAGTTTAGTGCTTTTAGTAGTTTTTTCTTCTTTTGGGGTTTTTGTTTCTTCTAGTTTGGTGGTTTTTTTAGTTGATTTATTTCTCAAAAGTGGTTCCTCCTTTAAAAGTAGGCCTTAAAAAAACATTAACGTATCAAATTAAAAATAACTATAATAAAACGTTATCCAGTAGTTTGTGTTAGTCTTCATTTTCTTTAGGTTTATCTTGAACATTGTCTTTGTTTCCTGTTCTTATTGGAATTAGAATGGAATTAGATTGTTGTATTTGCGGGTTAGGATTAAGATTAGTAATTATAACATTTTTTATAGGTAAATCATTGGTTTGTAGATTTGGAACTTCTTTAATTTTTAAAGTTATCTGATTTTTATTTTTTTTTTGATCAGAGTTTGGAGATAAATTAGCATTATGTTCTTCAGCAAAATTTTTTTTCTTTCTTTCTATATATCCCTCAGATTCACTATCTGTGGCTAAAGGAGGAATGTTGTATGTTTTAGTCTGATGCGAATAAGAATAAGTTAGTGGGTCTAGGGGTTGATAAAGTTTTTTTTGCCCACAAACCACTATTTCTTTTGATAAGTTTTTTAATTTTTCGTTTAATTCTTCTTTTGATAAATTGAGTGATTTTTCTAATGATTCAAGATGAAGTTTATCTTCTTGTTTATTAAACCCCTTATTAAGTTCCTCTAAGTTAAAAAATTGATAAAAGTCTTTTTGGTCATTTTTTAAATGTTCTAAATAATAAAAGTTGGGCTTTGGCTTGTTTTTTAAAAATTCTTGTGATTCCCACAGCTCTAAAGGTTGGGACAAAGACAAACCTTTGGCAAATGATTTTAAGTATTTTTCTGGTTTATAAAGATAATGGTTTTGGTCTGTTAAATCAAAATCCAGAGTTAATTGTAATTCGTCTTGATTCAATTTAGTTATTCTTTGGTATTTTTGACTTTGCTCCTTAGTAAGTGATATGTCATTTTTCAAGTTCACTACAACTTCCAATGATAAAGGAGTGCCTTCATATTCAATTCTAGAAAATGAATATCGATATGAATCCTCAGAAAATAAATATTCCAACTTATGAGATTTCCAAAACCAATGAACTTCAGTATTTTTTTTTTTGTCTATCTTTATCGTCTTTTGTTGGTTTTGTTGGTCCGAATCTTTTTCTATCGTTTTTTCCTTCTCTTTATCATCCAAAAATTTAAAGTTAATATCAAAACATTCAGTGACTTCTATTGGTTCATTTTTTGGTTCATTTGATGTTTCTTTAGGAACTACAAACAACCGAGCTTTAAAATCAATGTAACAAGGCTTATCATTTGATGGCTGAAATGGTGTTTGTTTCTTATTAGAATTGTAAAGTTGGATTTTAAACAAATTGCAAAAGTGATTGGTGTTGATTTTGTCTTTATCTAAACTAACATCAATATAAATGAATTTAGGCGGCTCGATTAATTTAGTTGTTTTTTCAAATACTTGATTGAAAGGATTATTTTTGGATGGTATTGTGTGCGTAGTTGTTTGATTAGTGGTTAGATTAGTAATTTTGATAGTTTGAACTGGGGTATTTCTTTGTGGAGAAGATCGAATATTAGAATAATCAAAAGAGCCCGCCATCACGCATCTAACGCTTGCCAAAAACAAAAGTAACAAAATCAAGAAGGAAGCATATTTTCTTTTAGAAAAGTTAAGATCCAAGATCATAGCGGCCTCCTGTTAGATTTATCACCAGCCATTTTAAAAATAATAAGTGTTTGTTGGTGTTAGTTTTTTTGGAATTTTTGCACTTTTTTTTGTTAGTGTTTTTGTTTTGGGATTTTTGCGCTTGTGTTTGTTGATGTTAGTTTAGTTTAAACGATTGGTTTTGGTAATTGAGTTTGTATTTGCGCTAATATTTCTAAATGTTTTTCTAATTCATTATCGATTAAATTATAATGACGATTGCTGAAAGTACCAATTAAAAGAAATGACCAAAATTCACCTGATACAATTGTGTTTGTAGCAAAATTGTTAATTCTTTCTAAAATAGTTTTGATTCTAATAGAAATAACTTGTTTTAACATGTCATCTTTGGATTTTAATGCCATCAAAACCTTTTTGTTTCTACTTTTTTAGTTAACGAAAAGAATAATTATTCTTTTAAGAAGATTGCGAAAGGTGATGGCATTTCCAAAGTTGTTATTTTTATCTGCGTTAGTGTTTAAGTTTGGGTTTTAGTGCTTGTTAGCTGGCTTGTTGTATGATTGTTTCTTCTTTTGTTCTTACTTGTGGTTTTGTGTTTGTAATTTTAATTTTTCTTCCGCCAGTTGGACCAGATTCCACAGGAGGACGTTGATAGTCTTTATTTTCTAATTTAATATTTGCGGTGTCAAGTATTTTAGTGCCAGTTTGTGGGTTTCCTTTATCATCTGATAAATAAAAATCAATAGAAAGGGTTATTTCATTCTCGTAATTTTTATTAAAATCTTCTAGATATTGTGTATTATTTGTGTCGCTTTCATCTTTTATATCTTTTGCATTTTTCCATAAAGCAATTTTGACATCATCGTCTAGGGCTACTAGTTGTTGCAAAGAAACTAAGCACCAAATATCTACTGCTTGCAGCGTTTCAGGCGAATTATTGTCGTTTAAGATTTTTAAAGTATCAATGATTTTAGGGGGGTTAAGGACAGGATCCTTGTTTTCTTCTTTTTTCGAATAATCATTCCACTTGTTTAATGTTTGTGTAATTGTTGCTTTTGAGTCTTTGGTATCGAAAGGTATTTTAGGAAAAGCTTTTTCATTATTGATTTCAAAAACATCTTCTATGACATTGTTTTTATTGGATTTCTTTTTGCGGTTAGTTCTTAAATCTAACACCATGATATTTTCGGGTTTTTCGTTTTGATTGTTCCCATCTTTAGTCATAACTGTTGCTTGTAAATTAGACAGTTCAAGGTCATTGACATTGGTATCTGTTGCATTTTTTTCTTTTTTTAACAAAACCCGAGGAGTAATACCTAAATGAGGTGTTGTGCCTTTGTAACGGTTTATAAAATCATTCATGTCAGCAGGAGTTCCATTTTGTTTTTTTGGGTCTAGTTTAACTTCGATTACAGATTGCACCACATGTGCGTGTTTGTCATTTTCAAAAGTTGAATCACCCACTAAATCAGCAGGAAAGGGAGTACGCATGTTATCTGTGTACTTATTTTTATCTTTGGTAGTAAGTTCTTTCTCTTTACTTTTATCTGTCACTTTAAAAATGGATGAGTAATTAGAAATGCTTGCAAGTGGTGTTTTTTTCTCTATTTTGGTAGAAAAAGGCTTTTCTTCTGTGAGTTTCATTGCACCAAAAACTAAAAAACACATCACAACTAAAAGACCAAAAGATAAAAATAGTAAAATACGAGTTTGAGAAGTACTAAGTTTTTTGTAAAAATTAAACATTTAAAAACCACCTCTTTTATTTTTAAATTTTAAAAAATTAAGCAAACTTAAAAAAAAATACTGGCTAAAAGTTCGTTCGGACTAAAACCTAAACTAACTTTAGTTCTATTTTATCATATAAAGACAAAAATTGCAAATAAAATGTTAGATAAACATTAAACAAAAGTATTATAAAAAAAAGCCAAAGTTAAAATGGCTTTTGTTAGAATTAGTTTTTTTGTTGTTTACAAAATATTTATAAACAAAATACTACTTCGTACTTCTGTTTTTAAACATTGCTTTTTGCTAAGATAATATCTGCTTTGATTTGTTCTATTAACTCAGAAACATTAGCAAATTTTTTCTCAGCTCGCAAAAAAGCGATAAATTCGACTGTTATTGTTTTGCCATATAAATCTTTTTCAAAATCAAAAAGATGGACTTCTAAAAGTTTTTTGTTGCCACTATCAAAAGTCGGACGAACTCCTAAATTAGCAATACTACGATATTTTTTTCTTTTATAAGTTACTAACACAGCATAAACGCCTAATAGAGGCAAAAAGTAATTACTACAATCTAAATTGGCTGTGCGAAAGCCTAACTGTCTGCCTCTTTGTTGGCCTAAAATGACTTTACCTTGGATTAAATACGGTTTGCCCAAAGACAAATTAGCTTCTTTAATTTTGCCTTGGCTTAAAAGATTTTTGATATAAGTACTAGATACTTTTTGTTGGCCTTTCTTTGGTTTTACATAATCATCGATTAGACAAACTTCAAAATATTTTATTAAATCTTGATAATTACCTTGTTTTTGGTAGCCAAAGCGAGCTTCTTTGGTGATGATGACCCTTTTGACGTTATTTTGTTTCAATAACGCAATAAATCTATCTTTGGTTAAAAAAGTTAACTTTTTGGACCAACGCCACAAAAAAAGATAATCAAAACCTAAAAAACGATAAAAAGTTACTTTTTGGTCGTAAGAGGTTAAATAAAAATCTTTTTGATTTTGAAAAAAAGCTTTAGAATTGGGGATAAAATTAATTAAAGCGCTTTTGGTATCTTTAAAAGAAAGTACTTTTTGTAAAATTAGTTGATGGCCTAAATGTAGTCCGTCAAAATCACCAAAAGCCAAAGTTAAAGGGGGTAGATTATTAAAAGAGAAATGTGGGAAATTGTCAATTATTTTCATATTTTTTGTTTTTACTTTCTGAAAATTAAGAATTTTTGCCTTGATGAGGTATTAGTTGCTTTGTAAAAAGGGGTAAAAAAAAGCACTACTTTTATTCTAACACCTAAAAAGATGTTTTATAATCATTTTAAAAAATAAATGTTAGTTTTGATATAATAAAATTAATGAGGGTAGTCTAAAAACTAGTCACTAAGAAAGGTAGTGTTTAGAATGTGTAAGATGTTAGAAAAAATTAAAAATTTACCCTTAAATGCTGGTTGTTATTTGTTTAAAAACAAAAACGGAACTATTATTTATGTTGGCAAAGCAAAAAACTTAAAAAAGAGAGTCCAAAGTTATTTTATTAAAGGACACAACCAAAAAACAACCTTGTTAATTCAAGAAACAAAAGACTTTTTTTACATCATTACTAACACAGAACAAGAAGCTTTAATTTTAGAAGCTAATTTAATTAAAAAACACACCCCCAAATACAACTTTAAACTTTTAGATGACAAAACTTACCCTTATTTAGAAATTACCCAAGAAAAACATCCACAATTAAAAATTTCGCGTTTTAAAAAAATTCCTCCTGGAAAAATACTGTTTGGACCTTATCCAAGCCTTAAAAGTACTAAGATTACTTTAAAATTATTACACCTTTTTTATCCTTTAAAAAGGTGTCCTGCATCAACTAAAAAAGCTTGTTTTTATTTTTACATCAACCAATGTTTAGGGGCATGCAGCGGAAAAATAGTTGATTACGAACCTAATATCAAAGCAATTACTAACTTTTTAAAAGGCGATACTAATTTTATTTTAACTAAAATTAAAACTTTGATGCAAACAGCAAGCCAACAATTATTTTATGAAAAAGCACAAGAATACCGCGATATGATTACACATATTAAAAATACTACCAAAAAACAAATCATTAATCATCAAAAGTCAACTAATTACGATATTTTAGCCTACGCCTTCAATCAAGATCAAATTGCTATTCAAATCTTACAAATGCAACAAGGAAATATCACAGATTCTTATCACAGTGTTTTTTCTTATGTTGGTTATCCAC
Source organism: Candidatus Phytoplasma solani (assembly GCF_041729705.1). NCBI lineage: Bacteria > Bacillati > Mycoplasmatota > Mollicutes > Acholeplasmatales > Acholeplasmataceae > Candidatus Phytoplasma > Candidatus Phytoplasma solani. Next base: position 590,698 of record NZ_CP103788.1, on the reverse strand, counting down.
AAGAACACATTCATACTTATCTTGCCTTTTATTACCAAAACAAACCCAAACCAGAGTTTATTATCACAGGCAAAAATAATCAAAACCAAAATTTTGCAAATGAGCTTCAACAACAAAAAGAAGCTATTTTATTTAATGTCAAATTATTAGAAAAAATTTTGAAAACTAAAATTATAGTCGCCCAAAAAGGCGATAAGCAAAAATTATATTTTTTGGCTTTAAAAAACGCTCAAAATAATTTATCACAAAATAACTTAATTTATCAAAGTCAAGAACAATTAACCCAACAAGCTTTAGATAAGTTAGCAGTTATTTTTAATCGTGATATCAAAAGGATTGATGTTTTTGACAATTCGCAATTATTTGGGCAAGCATTTGTTTCTTCAAGGATTGTTTTTGATAATTTTCATTTGGAAAAAAAACTGTATCGTACTTACCACATCAAAAACAATAACCCCAATGAATATCAAGCTTTTGAAGAAGTTTTGACTAGGAGTTATAACAAACAAGAAGCAAAACCAGATTTAATTTTAGTTGACGGTGGCTTTTTGCAATTACAAACTAGCTTTAAGGCCTTACATAAACTTAATATAGACATTGCTTTGGCAGCTTTACAGAAAAACAAGAAACATCAACTAGAATATCTAATTACCTCGCATGATAAAATTGCTTTGGTAAAAAAACCGCAATTATTTCGCTTTTTAAAACAACTAAGCGAAGAAGTCCACCGCTTTACTGTTAAATTTCATCGTAAAACTAAACATAAACTCGATTATCAAACCACTTTATCACAAATCAAAGGGATTGGATTGAAACGAAAAAAGGCTATCTTAACTCATTTTACCAATTTGGCGGAGTTGAAAAAAGCTTCTTGGCAAGATTTAAAAAAAATAGGGATTTCGAAAAAGATTTTTGAAGCTATCAAAAACAACCTTTAAAAAGCCACAGAAAGAGGTTTTTAAAATAAAATGAGTGTATTTAAATTACAAACTACCTTAAAACCGAGTGGCGATCAACCTCAAGCCATTCAAAAGTTAGTACAAGGGATTAAACAAGGTTTAAAAGAACAAATTCTTTTGGGAGCAACTGGAACTGGTAAAACTTTTACGATTGCAAACATTATCGAACATTTACAACAAAAAACTCTAATTATCGCCCACAACAAAACCTTAGCAGGGCAACTTTATAATGAATTAAAGGCAATGTTTCCCCATAATCAAGTCGAGTATTTCATTTCTTATTATGATTATTATCAGCCCGAAGCATATGTAGCTTCTAGCGATACTTATATTGAAAAAGATTCTAAAATTAATGATGAAATTGATCAACTAAGACATAATACCGTTGCTTCGTTGTTGAGTCGTAAAGATGTGATTGTAGTAGCTTCTGTTTCGTGTATTTATGGAGTAGGAGATCTAAAAGATTATCAAGCATCTACGTTACGCTTGCAAACGGGCGACAAATACGAAAGAAATGTTTTTTTAAAAAAATTAATAGAGCTCCAATTTCAAAGAAACGAAATTAACTTTGGCAGAGGCACTTTTCGGGTAAGAGGCGATATTGTTGAAATCATTCCATCTGCGAACAAAGAAATCGGGACAAGAATTGTTTTTTTTGGTAACGAAATCGAAAAAATACAACGGTTTGAAATATTAAATGGTAAGGTAATCGAAAATCTTGAATTTATTAATCTTTTGCCTGCTAGTCTTTATGCTATCAATACTTTCAAAATCAAAGAAAGCATTAGAAGAATTAAAGCTGAATTAAAAGAGCAGATCGCACATTTTAAAAAAGAAAATAATCTTTTAGCAGCACAAAAAATTAAAATGCGAACGACACATGACTTAGAAATGCTAGCCGAAATCGGACATTGTAATGGCGTGGAAAACTATTCTAGACATTTAGCTTTAAAGGAGCAAGGCCAACTGCCATCGACTTTAATGGATTTTTTTGGCAAAGAATTTTTAACTATCATTGATGAATCACATGTCACTATCCCACAAATCAAAGGAATGTATTTTGGTGATTTTTCGCGGAAATTAAATTTAGTTAATTATGGTTTTCGCCTTCCTAGTGCACTTGATAATAGACCTTTAAAATTCGATGAATTCACACAGAAAACAGATAAAATCATTTATCTATCAGCGACTCCAGGGGATTATGAACTGGCTCGTAAATTACCGATTATCGAACAAATTATCCGTCCTACTTTTGTCCTTGATCCAGAAATTGAAGTTAGAAACACAAAAAACCAAATCGATGATCTTTATTTTGAAATCAAAGCAAGAGCTAAAAAGAATCAAAGGGTTTTGATAACTACTTTAACTATTAACATGAGTGAAGATTTAACAACTTATCTTAAAAATTTAGGAGTTAAGGTGGCTTTTTTACATAGCGAAATCAAGTCTTTACAAAGGTTGACAATTTTAAATGATTTAAGATTAGGTAAATATGATTGTTTGGTAGGTGTTAATTTACTTAGAGAAGGATTAGATTTGCCTGAAGTGGCCTTAGTGGCTATTTTAGATGCAGATAAACAAGGTTTTTTAAGAAACGAAAGAAGCCTTATTCAGACTATCGGCAGAGCTGCTCGCAATATTGAAGGCAAAGTGATTATGTATGCTGATAAAACTAGTCATGCGATGGAGCTAGCGATTCAAGAAACTAACCGCAGAAGGCAAAAGCAAAAAGAATATAACCAAAAACATCAATTAATGCCTTTGGCTCTTAATAAAACTATTTTAAAGCCATTCGAATTACTATCCCAAGATAAAACACAAAAACAACAAATATTAAGCAGCCAACCAAAAGACATCAACAAAGAAATTAAAAGATTGACAAAATTGATGAAACAAGAAGCTAAAAAGCTTAATTTTCAAAAAGCAGCTTCATTGAGGGATTTGATTTTAGAATTAGAAAAAACAACCCAAAAAAACTAAATAAGAAAAACAGTTAAAAAACGAAATAAAAACAATTAATATAAAGGTTTAATTACTTGGATAATGTATGGCGTTTTATGATTTTTGCTGTTGCAAATTAACAAAGTGGCTATCTTATTTTCCTATATTTCATTTAAAGATGTTTAAATTTTTTAAAAACAGTAAATATTATTATAAATCTTAAAAATTCATTAGTAATATTTACTATTGAAAAAAAGAAACATGTAAGACAAAAACTTATAATCAAAGAAATTGTAGCAACTTTTAAAATTAAGCACAATCCATAACTTTATTTAAATAACTACTAAGGAAATAAAAAAATACTTTCAGATCAATTAAATATCTTACAAACATCTTAATTAATTGGTTTAAGGGATGATACCTAAATATTTTTGCATTAATAGTTAGTTTTAGTTATTGATAAACATTTCTTTAATTTTGCAAGGCAAAATAATATATAATAGATAAGTCATTTTATCGGAGTTTTAGTTTTATCGTTTAATAACTAAATTAATTAATTCCAATTAATACTTTTTTCTTTCAAATGTTTAAATAATAATTGAATCAAAAAAAGACCCACTGCAAAGTCGGTCTTTTTATTTTTTGAAAGAATAAAAAATTTATAAATTAGTTAAAATAGCTTGTTGAATCTTTTGATAATCAGAAGATGCCAAACTAGCAGCGTTATTTTTAAAAATAATGTTTATTTCTTTTTCATTAAACCGAGGAAGTAGGTGCACATGATAATGAAAAACCGTTTGTCCGGCGATTTTACCGTTATTATTTAATAAATTTATTCCTTGTAATTGGAAAGTTTTAATCAAAGCTTTACTAATTTGATGCACTATTTTAAATAAATGAATAAATACTTTTTCAGGTACTTCTTCGATGTTGCGATATTCTTGTTTATACGGATAGATGAATTGCGCCTCAACAGCTGGGATTGTCATTTAGACAAGCCATACTATAATATACTACAATCCGCCCCCGTCCAAACCGTGCAAGTAAGTTTCCAAGCACACGGCTTTCTACGAACTTTAGCAGACTTTTGTCTGTGGGCCTTCAACTTTTTATTCTTACTGCAGTTTATTACTTGTGTCTAATTGTGTTGTGTGGCTTTAAGTTTCGCTGACTTCTTTCGCCCTATGAAAGTCGTTAACTTTCGTCTTGAAAGGTCGATTGTCCTTATTATTCCAAATAAGGTTTTACTCCTCTGACTACTATGAAATCTCTTTATCCTTGAGCAGTAAGCTTTTAACTTTTAATAACTGCTTTTAGGATGATCCAAGTTACTCTAAATATCTACCCTGTCCTTTAGGTGAATTGACCGCGTCTTGTCGTTTAGTTTCTTACGTTTTGGAAAATTTTTTGACGGTCGGCGAGATTCCAGGTTTTTTCAATTGATAAACTAACCAAAACATAACCAATATTTTGTTAGACTCTGGACTGCAGGTTTCAGTAGTTTACCTGTCAGGTTTTGGTATTACATCTGCTTTTTTTCTTAGGCCATTGCAGGCTTATCCATGGGACAATTTGGTCGCGTTTCTTTTTGACTAACTACTTCGTCTCAATTCGCTTTTATGGTCTGCTGTAATCCGTTATTCTTTCGAATAACTGACCGACCATATCCTTACAACGTTTATCGCGTTGGTTGTTGGTTAGACAACAAGATATTTAGGCATCTTTGGCGCCCGGCAACAACCAAAGTATGACCCTTAGTCGCTTGGGTAATATCTAAAAAAGCAACCACTAAATCATCTTCGTATAAAAGATAACTAGGCAGCTCTTTTTTAATGATTTTAGTAAAAATAGTTGACATTTTTTAAACTATCCTTTCAATTTTTAATATTTTTTAAATTTATATTTACTAATAGCTATTAAAACAGACTGTCAATTTTTTATAACTTTGTTATAAATATTTTTTGTATTTGTGGGTCACGTTTTTAAAGTTACATTTAGCAATTTGAGTTAAAATCTTAGTTCCGTGTTTTTTGACGATTTTGGCGATTTGTTGATCAACAATAACACCTGCTCCTAGTCGCAATTTGCAAGATAAATGCTCGTTTAGTGTATTTATTTCTTGCAAAAAAACATATCTAGCGATAATGGAAGCTAAAGTAACGCTTAAATAATTTTGGTCGGCTTTGGTTTTAAAGTTGATGTTTGAGTAGATTTCTTTTTGGTCTTTTAAATAATTAAAATAATTAGTAGGAAAACAAAATTGATCTAAAATTACAGGCACTATTTTATTAATTTTTTCAAGAGTTTGGATAATAGCTATATTATGCAAAGAAGCTTTAATTTTGTTTAAGTTTTGTTTTGCGATGTTTTGATTATATTCGTTTGGTTTTATTATTGCAATAGATTTGGTGACATGGTCTAGAATCGAAGGAACAAAGGTCATAATTTTAGTATCATTCATTTGTTTTGATTCTAAGATAGAACCCATTTTTTTGAAAAAAGGAATCTTTTCGGGCGCTAAATAGACCGAACAAACTACTACCGGACCAAAAACATCGCCAGTTCCTACTTCATCAGAACCGATAGAAGAAGTATAATAAGAGTCTAGATTGGTTTTTTGTTGGTTCAAAATATTTGAAGCTACTTTTGTGTTTGTAGTTGAAAATTGAATATCTAATAAATTGATTAAAAAAAGTAGTTTACTTTCAATATTATTGCCTTGCAATAGTAAAGTTTGATTGTTGAAAGCTGTGATCATAGTTGCGTCTTCTAAGACGAAAAAAGCAACAGTTGAATTAAGGGAATTGGTTTGTAATTTTTTTTGGTAATGTTGTTTAAGTTTGGCAAATTGACTGGTAGTTAATTTTAAAGTTAAATTGGGCATTTTAAAGGGTTCCCCTTCGTTATTAATGTTTTATAACCATTATTTTTCATCTAAAAAAGATTTATAAAAACTATTTTTTTCTAAAACAGGAAGCGGTTCGGTAAAAGTTTGATTTTCGGTTTGTTGCAAGGCTTCTCCTAAGACAGTTAATTTAGCGTCGATATTGTCTAGATACCAAATTAAAAGCGCTTCTCCGATTTGTGGTTTTTTCGCTGAACCATATTCTAAAAGTCCGTGATGGGCGATTAAGATATGTTTTAAAAGTAAAATTTCTTCACTATCTTGGTATCCTAGCAACATAGCCTCACTTTGAACCTCGCTTGTAATCATAACAAGATGACCTAATAATTTGCCTTCTTTTGTGTAATTTTTTTTATTGAACTCAATTTCTTGAATTTTAGCCATATCGTGCAAAATAATCCCTGCATACAATAAATCTTGATTTAAAAAAGGATAAATTTTTAAAAGCGCTTCTGCCATCTTTAACATAGTTAAAGTATGATAACTGAGTCCTCCATAATAATTATGATGAATTTTTAAAGCGGCTTTGGAAATTAAAAAATTGTTTTTATGACGTAAATATAAGTTATTAGTTACTTGTTTTAAGATGTTGTTTTTAATTTGAGCTAGATAATTTTGTAAATCGATTGCAATAACTGCAAACGAAAGAGGGGAACATTGATAAAAACATTGAAAAGTATCATACAAGGTTTGCGGATCTAGGCTATTAATTGCCAAAGTAAAGTTTTGGTTCATAAAAATTAATTCTTGGTTTTTTAAAAGACAAATAGTTTCAAAACAATATATTTGGTCTTGTAAAGGTCTTTTAGAAACGTTGTTTAATTTAATATTGACATCACTTTTATCGGTTAATTGTAAAGTAATATTATAAAAATTAATGCCTTGATTGATGCTTGTGACTTTGCCAATGAAATGATTGATTTTGTCTTTTTCTTTGACAATTATAATTTTGTTAGTTGTCATATCGTCTCTCTTTTTTTCTTTATTATTATGTAATGAAGTTAATTTTTGTCAATTTACAATTTGATATTTATGGTTTTTGTTGTTGGTTATAAAATTTAGGATAAAATCCATTAACTTTTCTTTTTTGTTCAATATTTTACCACTCAAAACTTGTTTGATTAAAGCTTGTTTGATTTGTCTAATTGTTAGAACTGAGTTATTAGATATTTTGGGCAATATTTCTTGCCAATCAATTTGTAAGTCAGTCATTTTTTTTAAAGGCAAGTTATTATAAGTTTTTTTGATCTTGTTAATGTTTTTTGTAAAAAGGTTATTTATGGATAAATTGGATAAAAGATAATTGATTTTATAAGCCGATAGACAATTTGACAGTCCATATTTGAATAAATTAAAAGCTAGTTCTTGCAACAAATTACTACTTAAATGTTTTAATAATTGATATTTTTTCTTTTTTTTTCCAGAAACAGTCCAAAAGGAAAAGATATTGGGTTCCAAACAAAGCGCTACACTCCAAAAGATACTTTCTTCTAGGTTTTTTTTTATTTGGAGTTTTTTAGTGGTGTTATTATCTAAAGAGGCAAATAAGATAATAGCTTTTGTAATTGCTTTGAAAAACAAATGCGCTTTTGTTTGGATAATAGTTTGAAAGCTTGTTTGCCAATAAGGATAAGTCATGATTTTTTGGAGGTATTCATAAATTTTTGACAAAGAGATTTGCGTCAATAAATGAGTCTTCATTTGTAAGGCTTTTTGAGTGTTATTTTCTAACTTAAAGTTAAGTTTAGCTTGAAAATAAAAGGCTCTTATCATTCTTAAGGCATCAGTTTCAAAACTATTGTAAGGATTTGTAATGGTACGAAGGATTTTGCTTTCTAAATCTTTTTTTCCGTTGGTAAAATCCAAAATCTCGCCTTTTTGATCCATTAATAAAGCGTTAATAGTAAAATCTCGTCTTATTACATCTTTTTGCACTTCTTGGATAAAAAAAATTTCACTAGGGTGGCGATGATCTAAATAAGTGCCTTCTTTTCTGTAAGTAGTAATTTCAAAAGTAACTTGTTCAAAAATAATTTTGATAGTTCCATAATAAGCATGATTATTTGTTTGAAAAATAGCCTTAATTTCTTGTGGTAAGGCATTAGTAGTAATATCAATATCTTCTTTGGTTTCTATATTCAATAAATAATCTCTTACTGCTCCGCCGACAATAAAAGCTTCAAAATTGTGTTTTTTTAATATTTCAATGATTTTTTGCGCTTTTTGGATTTTTTTTTGATATTTTAGATTTGGCATATTTTATTTTATTTGCCCTTAATTTGAAGTTTGACAAGAATAACAATTATTTAAGATAAAAGACCATCAATGATGGCCTTTGAAATAGTGATTTATTTTTATGTTTTTAGATCAATCTTTTTTTCTTAATTGTTGAAAGAAGGTTTTTAAAAGATCTGAGCTTTCTTGAGCTAAAAAACCTGATTTGGCAATAACTTTATGAGGTAATGCAATTTTAAAAGAAGATATTAAACTATCAACACAACCAGTTTTATAATCGGGTGCTCCATAATATAAATATTTTACTCCAGCTTGTATTAAAGCGCCTGCACACATCAAGCAAGGTTCTAAGGTGACATAGACAGAAACATCATTTAAACGGCGATTTTTTAATTTTTTATTAGCTTTGATCAAGGCTAAAAATTCAGCGTGACCAAAAAAAAGGTTTTTTTCTTTCCGATTATTATGAGCGCGAGCAATAATTTTATTATTTAACACAACGACTGCTCCTATCGGAACTTCATCTTTGGAGTATGCCTTATAAGCTTCTTTTAAAGCTGCTTGCATGAAAAAAATATCTTTATTTTGCGTCATAAATCATTACAATATATCCATTTTATTAATTCTTAAATTCAATAATGGTTTTGTCAACATCTAATAATTCATGATGTTGTCGACTTCTTGGTTCGTGATTTTCTTTAGAACCTACTAAAATAATTGGATCGCTTTTTTTAGCTGGTTTTCCATTGATTAATCTTTGAGTTTTGGTTGCAGGTTTTCCGCTGACAGCACAAATAGCTGTTAATTTAGTAACAATGTCAGCTAACGCTAGTAAATAAGGCATCGGACCAAAAGGTTTTCTTTTAAAATCAAGATCCAAACCCGATAAGATAACTTGAATATTACGATTTGCCAAATAATCAACAATTGCAACAATATCATGATCTAAAAATTGAGCTTCATCGATGATAATTAAATCGGTTTTATCGGTTACAAAAGCAAGGATATCGCGACTTTTATCAATTAAAATAGCCGGAATGGTGTTGCGATTGTGAGAAACTATTTCTTCTTTGGAAGAATAACGATTATCGATGCGAGGCTTAAAAGATAAGATATTTTTATTGAGTTTCTCGGCTTGTTGACTACGTTTTATTAATGCCTCTGTTTTTCCTGCAAACATAGGGCCACAAATAACTTCAATAAAACCTTGTTCTTCTTTGGACATTATTTTTAAAAACTCCTCTATAAACCTGATTTTTATTTATTAATTATTTATTTTTTGCTGTTGTTTTTGTTTGATATTCCATAACGTTTGTTGAATTTATCAATTGGACCAGCAGCAACTACAAAAGTTTGTGCTCCGGTGTAAAAAGGATGACAATTAGAACAAGTTTCTATTTTAATGCCAGCAACTGTTGTCCCGATTTGATGTTTTTTATCGCAAGTTGCACAAGAAATTTCAATTGTTTGAAATTTAGGATGAATTTTAGTTTTCATATTTTGAGAAAAACTCCTTTGTTATTTTTTAAAAAATGAGTTAATTTTGGCAACTTTACGCTCTTTGCAATTTAAGTTTTTTTAAAGCTCTAGCAGAAATTTTGACTTTTTGTGTTTTGCCATTTTCGTCGATAATTCTGACATTTTGCAAATTGCTTTTCCAAGTTCTTCTAGTAGCATTCATAGCGTGACTACGACGATTACCAAAAAGAGTTGTTTTGCCAGTAATATAACATTTGCTCATATGCTATTCTCCTTTATATATATTTACGTAATTTTTACATATATTTTTATTATATCATAATATATTAAAGAAAAGAAATTATTTTTTGTTTCAATTGTTGAAGGTCTTTTTATCAGCTAGAAATTTTATAGTTAATTACGAGGGGCAAATATGTTAACAAATTCTTTAATTTTTTGCAGATGAAAATTGTTTGTTAAATCTAGATGATTGATAAAATTTATTAATTTTTCTAAATCATAACTTAGCTCAAAATATGGTACTTTTTGGGTAGTATTCGGTCGACTGTCATCGATAATTGTTTTGGTGGTTAATTGACAGGTGATTTTTGGTTGATTAACATTTTTAAGTTCAATCATTATCCCTTGTGACTTGTTGATGTATTTTTTTGCTAATTCAACGTATTTTTCAGCCCATTCGGTCAGATTTGGACCTTTATCTTCATAATCTTTTGCCTCTATCGCGTACCAATTGGCATCAAAAATGTGTTGTTGCGCTAGGGCAATGTATTTTTGTGCTTTTTTGGTGTATCTTTGCGCCTTGGCTGTTAGGGGCATATAATAGTAAAACTCATCACTAATTAACTTTAACCAATCAAAACTAACTTCTAAATTTTTAGTTATCATCCGAATATAAGGAGTTTTTGTTTTAACGTTGCTATTTAAAATATTGCTTATTTTTTGATTTTCTATGCTATTCAAAAAACAAGTGCTTTGATTCCAAAAACCATTGTCTCCTTCTATATCGCGCGTCATTAAAGCGGGTGAATTGCTGGGTTGATTAGTTTGAATAATCTGATAATTTGCCTTAGATACATACCAGTTATGTTTTTTTTTAACTTGCCCGTTTTCATATTCAAAATTATTCATATTTTCTCGTCCGTTAGTCCATCTAGTCGGATAAATGCTTAATTCGTATTTGTTCATAATATCATAAAAATCTTGGCGTAAAAAATAATTAGTTCGTCCAGTGTGATCTTTACCTTGGGGCTGCATCCCTTCGAAAAGTCTATATTCTCTAATAATATCTCCTTGAGTGTTTGTATATTGGACATATGGCTCTAAGACTTTAACCCGAAAGTTTGGTTGACTGACTTCAATGAGTTTGGTTTGTTCGTTTGTTTTAGTAGCTTTTTTTGCTCTAAAATGAGGATAAACACAAAACCTAGTTAAAAATAACGATAAGGCAATAATTGTAATTGCAATAATTCGACTTTTTTTAGGTAAGTTTGTGAAATGCATAATTTTTTATCTTCTTTCTAATTGTAAAAAACATAAGTTTTTACATCTATATTATACTATTTTTTATCAGAAAAAATCTTGAAAGAAAAAAGACTATAATTAATAGAGTCTATAAGAGATAATGGCATAAAGGTTAGTTATTTGGGTAAATCATTTAAGTTGTAATTGGTTATTGTAGTTGTATTTTTGTTAACGTAATATTTTACAATTAATTGTTTAGTGATTTTATCTGTTTGGTATTTATTTTATTTGGTTAGAAACTTTTTTTTATTGACATTAAAGTTGTGTCGTTAGTTTGGTATTAAGTTTGTTTGGTTTGTTGTTTTTTAGAATTATAATCGTATTTTGTAAACTGACTTATCAGGCAAAAAGTTAATAACTCTTACAAGGTGCAAGTAGCTAGTAATTTATTGTAAAAATAGTAAATTACGCAGGAACTGTCTTAATAATGACGACTAACTAGGAGCAATACCTAAAACTAGGTCAATACCTGATAAAGGTCAATTAAATTACAGAAAGCTGTGTGCTTAGAAACTTGTTTGCTACGTGCAAACAGAGACCAGATTGTAGTATGACTAAAAAATTGGTGAAGCACAATTTATCTATCTTTATTTTAGACCTATATTTCATTATACCGTATGCCGTTTTTTTGCAAAAAATAGTTCCAAAATTGATAATTGCAAGTAAAATACTGATATTATTTATCACAGTTTTGTTATAAAATAAAAATTCTAATTACATTATCTTTTTCATTTATTTTAATTTGAAAAAATTTTTTCATCCTTTTTGATAAAAATATTGCTCTTTTGTTATAACTACAAAAAATTAAAATATGTTATAATTAAAAGAGGTTCTTATTATTTTTATTTTCCTTATTTTTTGTTAAAAACCACCATTTTATTATTAAATTAATTTAATATCTAAAACATTATATCAACTTTATTTGACATCATTTTCTATCAAATAAATTTAATCTAAACATTTAATTCAAATATTTTACAATTTGAAAGAAAGGTCGAAAATATGCACAAAAACGAAATTATTGCTAACATTGACGGTATACTTTTTAAAAATATGATTATCAATGGAGCTATCAATTTACAAAATAATTATCACAAAATCGATAATTTAAATGTTTTTCCAGTTCCTGACAGAGATACAGGCACTAACATGAAAATTACTATGATGTCAGGAGTAGCATCCATTAAAGATTTACAAAGTAATTCAATCGTTGAAGTTTCACAAGTTTTATCTAAGGCTTTGCTGATGGGCGCCAAAGGTAATTCAGGAGTGATTTTATCTCAGTTTTTTGCAGGAATGGCAGATAATTTTATTAAATTACAAAAAAGTTCCATCAATCTTGAAGAGTTTATTCAATCTTTACAAAGTGGCTATCAAAAAGCTTATCGATCCATTATTAAACCAACAGAAGGAACTATTTTAACTGTTTTTCGTGAGTCAGTTAACAAAACTATTCAACAAAAAGATGAGTTTCGATCTGTTGTTGATGTGGTAGAAAGTTTTTTAACTAATGCCCAAGCTACATTAGCTCAAACTACTAATTTATTACCAGTTTTAAAAAAAGCTGGTGTCGTTGATAGTGGTGGAGCTGGTTTTGTAGAAATTTTAAAAGGGGTTTTATATTTTCTCAAAGAAGATCAAATGATCGAAATGCAAGATTTATCTTTGCAAACACAAGCCGCAGCTTATCATATTCATAATTTAGGGCAAGTTAATATTAAATATATTTATTGCACTGAATATGTTTTCAAATTGAAAAATATTCAAAATTTGGATTTAGACAAGTTAAAAAGCTATTTGTTAACCAAAGGTGATTCTTTAGTTTTGGCGCAAGATCAAGAAATTTTAAAAATACATATCCACACCAACAAACCTGGTGCTATTTTGGAAAAACTTTTAGAAAATGGCGATTTACAAGTTAGCAAAATTGATAACATGAAAGAACAACATCAAAAAATTATCAACGAAAATCAAGTTGCTGACGATAAAACTATAGTTTCTCAAGTTATGACGTCTAAAAAAAATCAATATTCTTTGATTGTGTTTGCTCAAGATGCTAAAATTAAGAAGTTATTAGTTGATTTTAAAATTGATCACATTATCAATCCATCTTATTTTGTTAAGGAAGAATTGCTGCAATTAATTGCTAAAATTGACGCTTTACACATCATTATTTTACCTAATAACTTAGAAATATTTAACGATTTGACTAAAAGCATAATCCCTGCCAACCCAGAGCAAAAAATTATTATTTTACCAACTAAAAATATCGCTCAAACATACAGCGCACTTTTATCTTTTGATCAATCATTAGATTGGAATCAAAATCAAGAAATTATTGAAAAAAATATCAAAAATATTCAAACAGGTGAAATTATTGCCACCAATCCATCTACTAAAAATCAAAGCCAAAATATTGCTATCGACATTACAAAACAAAGTTATTTATCGATTTGTGAAGGTAAAATAATAGCCACCAAACCAAACAAATATGAAGCCATTAGTGCTCTTTTGAAAAAAATGATTAAACCTTATCAAAGTTTTTTAACTATTTTTTATAATGCTTCTTTGGCAGATACTGACGAATTAGCTAAAATTGAACAATATTTAGAAAAAAACTACGATCATTTGGAATTAGAAATAATTGAAAATGCTCACGGAAGTGCCCCTTATATTGTATCTTTAGAATAAAAATGTTCTTATGGATCATTTTTATATTTTCGCGGATATGACGGAATGGTAGACGTGCATGCTTGAGGGGCATGTAAGAGTTTTCTTGTGTGAGTTCGAATCTCATTATCCGCACCAAAAATGAAATTTTAAAAATAAAAGCAATCTTTTGTAATTTTAAAAGACTGCTTTTATATATTATATTTTGAGAAAAATTATATGCATTTATAAAATATTTTAAGTGATTACAAAAACTAAAAAATAATAAAATTTTTTATAAATTCATATAATGTATTATTTTTCGATGTGGAGCGGGTGAGGGGAATCGAACCCCCGTCTCATGCTTGGCAAGCACGTATAATAACCACTATACGACACCCACAACCTTAGAATTTACCAATTTGGTGCCCTTAACAAGAATTGAACTTGTATTTTAGCATTACCATTGCTATGTTCTGCCATTAAACTATAAGGGCTTAACATCTTTTATTATAACACGAATTTTATTATTATTCAAACTTTTGATAAAAAAATATTTTTTTAACGTAATTTTCCAACAAAAAGAAACAAAAAAACAAAAAAAGTGAAAAAAACAAGCAAAAAAGATTGACTAAAAAAATAAATGAGTTATAATAGTTATTAGGTTATCAAACCGAAATATTTTAAAAAATAAGGAGTTATTAACAATTATGCAAGATAAAAAACAACAAGGAACATGTAGATGGTTTTCCCAAAATAAAGGATATGGTTTTATCGTTTCTTCTGCAGGAAAAGACATTTTTGTTCATTATAGTTCTATTCAAACTGAAGTTCTTGGCAGAAAAACATTAAATGAAAACGATAGAGTTGAATTCAGTGTTAAAGAAGGTGACCGCGGAGTTCAAGCAGTAGATGTTGTTGTAATTAATGAATAATACTAATCGACTAACAAAAAAAGGAAATATCCTTTTTTTGTTGCGCTAAACGCGTTAATATGGGGATGTTTTTGGATTTGCCAGGGTCATCAAAATTTATATGGCATATCTTGGTTACGCAAGTAAAAACGTCGAGGTTTATAATAACCGGAAAACATAACAAAACTAAAACAGCATCAACTCCACTTGTTCAAAGTTGGAGTCCAGCTTCATTCAGTACTTCTACATTTTCACAATTAGCTTTTGCTTAAAAAAAATAGCAAAACCCAAACTTAAATTAGCTTAAGATTTAAGCTAGGATAATAAAAGTAAGCTTGCTACAATAGTTTGTCTTTGGCTTTTGCTAGCAATTCAAACAAAGACTAATAATTTATTTTTTTGTTTATTTATAAATAAATTATAAAACCCTTAAAATAAACTAAATATGTAGAGCATATAAATGAAAATGGTCTTGTACATGGGTTCGAGTCCCATCATCTCCACCAAAAAAACTAGCGATTATTTTTCCCAAAAAGAATTTTTTAATTAAAAAGCATCATTAAGAAGTTTCTTTTTTGGAAAAATCATAAAATTGAGTTAATTCATTGATTTTGTCGATAATTTTATGAACTCTAATATAATTGTTGTCGTTAATGCTACCCATTAAATGTTTGTCTAATTGTAAAAAATTATAATTACTACTAATAAAAAAAGGTAACTTTTTTTCTGCTCGATAATATAAAAGAGGCAATAAGATTTCATCACGAAACCAAGGAGACATATTTTCAGCTCCAAAATCATCTAAAAACAAACAATTGACTGTTTTTAATTGTTCAAACCTTGTTTCTAACGAGTTATTGTACATAAAACTTTTAAATTTACGGATTAAGTTGGGCATAAACAAAAACATTACAGAAATTTGTTGTTTTAATAATTGTTGGGCCAAAGTTTTTAAAAAGAAAGTTTTACCTGTCTTAAAAGAACCATAAAGGTAAAAGCCTTTATCTATTTTCCCATTCTTTTTAGTTATTTTTTGCATTTCTTTGAATACTTTTTGTTTATTTTTGTTATCAATTATTAATTTATCGAAAGAATAATTTTGCAAATCTAATTCACTATCAAATAAAGCGTTTGTTTTTTGAAAATCTTCTTGAAATTGTATTTTGGTAGATTTTTCAGTGGGAACCCAGACAACCCTCATAAAAGGGTCTGTTTTTAACTCTTGGCGATAACCGTCTTGGCTTTCCTTTGATTTATTTTTATAATAATAGTAGTAAGTCAATAAATCATCGTCAGCAATTTTTAAATTTTTTGTTTCTGGATTTTGGGTAAGTATTTTTCTGATTTGTGTTTTAATGTCTGGCAAATTCATTTTTATCTCCTTTTGCAAAAATAAGATGTTTTTGTTTTATTTTTTATTTTCTTTGCTAAAACTTTAAAAATTAAATTTTATAAAAGGCAGTTTATGATTGCCATTTTTTTTTAACTTCATCTATCCAAGTAGGCTTATTTTGGCTTGCCTTAGGATTATTAATTTTGGCTTGTTGTGTTTTATCTTCTATCAAAAAATCATAAGCTGTTTCTGTATCAACAATCCCTTTTTGTGCCCACGATTTTAAGGTTTTTTCCAAATAAATTACATTTAAAGGCAACACGCCATCGCGATATCTTAAAATATAAATCAATAATGCGTTGACTAAACCTATTTCGAAATCATTTCTTTCTAATAATTGGAAAACAATATCACTTGCCATTGTTTGGATGTTTTTTTGACAATAATCTTGAATAATTCTTTGCGTGGAGTTGCTTTGTTTTAAGTAAGCAATTGTTGCTTCTTCATCGTCTTGTAATTTTTTAGAGGCAATAATTTGCTGATTAATATTGTTTTTATGATGATATTTTTTAACATTTAAACGCAATTTTGATAAATCAATATCATTTGGATTAGGAAAGCTTTTTTGATAAATTTCTGCTATTTGTTCAGGTTTTAAATCATAAACTAAACTTACTTTTTGGATAAAATCGATTGTTTTTTGTTCTATCAAAGAAGGTTTTTTAAAACGGTCTGGTAAATGGGTTAAAAACAGTTCATAATCAAAATTAGTCTTAGAAAAACTTTTTCCTAAATTACTAATAGATTTTTTTTGGTTAAATTCTTTATTGAAGTTAATTTTTTGGAATTGGTAGATATCATCGAATTTTTTGCTAACATCTTTTAGTTCTTTTAAGTTGATATTTGTTTGCAAAAAATGACTTTGTAAGTGAAAATAATGTTTTTCTCCGATTTCGCTTAACAAAAAATCACTTAAAAGAGGATCTTGTAAAAAATCATTACCCTTAAAAGGAGCAATCAAAAAATAAATTTTTTTCTTTTGGTTAACGTTTTGGTAAGTAGCTAATAAATTAAGAGCTTCTAATTTTTCTTTATTTTCGATAAAAATATTTGTAGTAACGCCAGCAAGATCTAATAAAAATCGATGTTCATATTCAAAATCATGTTTTAAAGACAAAAAAATATAATAAAACCCTAAAGCTTGGGCCCCAATTAATGGTTGATAAAGTAAATTGAGTGTTTTATGGTCTTCTAACGACAAAGAAATTTGGTTTTCTATTTTAAACAAAGTAAAGCAATCGGACATAATTTAATCTCCTTTTGAAATATCTTAATAAATGTCTATTTGATGTTTATTGCGTATGTTTTTGACACAAAGGACAAAAATAAGTGCCTCTTCCACCAACTTTAATTTTAATAATTTTAGTTTTACAATTAAAGCAAGGATAATTTTGTTTGCTGTGCACTAAAAGACTATTTTGAAAAGTTCCTTGAATTCCTTGTTGCGACTCATAAGTACTTATGGTTGTTCCTCCCAATTGGATAGCTGTTTTTAAGACTTTTTTAGAAATAGTCAAAATTGTTTGCGCTTGTTGAATGTTTAAAGTGCAAGCTTTAGTTTCGGGATGTAATTTAGCTAAAAATAACACTTCGTTAACATAAATATTGCCTAATCCTGAAATGATGTTTTGATTTAATAAAACCGTTTTTAAGGCAGTTTTGGTTTTTATTATTTTGCGATAAAAAGTCATCAAATCAATTTCAAAAGGGTCTAAAGCTAGTTTATAAAGATTTGTTTTGGTTAAAAAATCTTTTTGGTGATGCACTTCAAATCTACCAAATTTGCGAAAATCATAATATCTTAAAGAAGTATTATCATTGAAGAATAAAACAAAATGTTCATGTTTTTCGTGCTTTTTTTGGCGTGGTTGGATAAATAATTTCCCTTCCATCCTCAAATGACCTATTAAAACTAAATTTTTAGTTAAAAAAAATAATAAAAATTTTCCCTTTCTTTGAATGTCTAAAATATTTTTACCTTCTATTTGTTTAAAGGCAACAATGTTTTTGATAATAGGTTTATAAAAAATTTTAGTGTTGATAATTTGTTTATTTATGAGTTGTTTTTTCAAAACGTTAACAATAATCTGGACTTCAGGCAATTCTGGCATAATTTTTTACTCCTTGTCTGGCGTTAAGTTCGCTAAGAAAGTGATTTTTTGTCTTTTTATTAAATTTATTTTATATACTTAATTGATTTATCTTGATACTTAAAAAAGGATTACAATGTTGAGACACTAAATCTATCTTTTTGTTTAGGTTGTGATTTAAAAAAAGATCTGTCAAGTTTTTGTCTTTATAGTTTTGTTTCAAATTACGAAATAATTGTAAAATAGCTATTTTTTGAAGATCTAAAATATTTTCTTGCAAAAAAAACCACAAGATAAACAAATGATTATTTTTATTTTCTGCTATTTGTGTCAAATCAACAAACACTTTTCTTTTTAATAAAGTTTCTAAATGTTGATTTTGTTTGAATTCAGTTAACAACTTATTTGTATAATCTAGTATTTCGCTATTAATTGTAAAATATTGATCGATTAATGTTTTAGCAGAAACAAAATCAATATTTAATTCTTGAGCAATTTGAGAAATAATATTTTGATGAGGATCAATTGTTTTTTGGTCTATATCAATTTTATCTTTTTCATTTTTTTGAACCACTTTTACCTTAAAAAAAGTTAATTTTTCTTGGTCTTGAGTATTTTGATTGCCAAATTTAAAAAAATCTTTAATTGGATGGATATTTCCTAAAGTGGCTAATGTTTTTAATGTTATTATAGGAAAAGCTGTTAAGTGTGAATTATTATTGTTTGTTAAAAATTTTGTCAAAGTGGGATCTAAAAGATAATGTTTTTGACTAAGTAAAATATCTTTAGGTGTGAAGTGTGTTGTTTTTTCTTTGTAGCTTTCTAAAGATATTTCATATTCTAATTGAGCCAAAACTGAGGCTAAAGGCAATTCTATTTCTTGGAACAAAAATAACTGTTTTTGTAATTTTAGCTGGTTTATAATATTTTTTTTAGTTTGGCTTAGTAAAAAAGCTTTCAAAGACAAACTTTTTTCTAAATTGTCAATTTGTTCCAAAAGATTTGTTAATTGGCTATTGTTTAAAAGATCTATTTTGTTAAGAATGTGAATAAATTCAAGACTTTCTAAAGGGAAAAGAAGGTAAGAGGCTGATAAAAGATCAAAATTGATTCCAGCAATTGCTTTTCCTTGTTGTTTTAAAAAAAGCTGTGTTTTTTGGGAGTTAAAAACATTTTTTTGATAAAGAGGGTCTTTGAGATAATTTTCAAAAAGTTTATTATTTAAAGCTATGTTAGTTTCTATAAAAAAATTATCATTTTGGTTTCGTCCAGCAAATCCAATCCCAATCAAAGAACTTCTTGTTTTAATATAAGTATTATTATTTTCAAATTCAAAATAAAAAGTCCAAATTTGATCGTGTTTGATTTGTTTTATAATTTTATTTAAATCATCATTTGTTTTAATGGTTTGATAAACAAAGTTGTTTTTAGTTTGTTGTTTGTACTCGTTTGTTTTGTTGTTTTGGACAACTTTTGACCCTTGAACTTCTTTTTCGAAATAAGCATGTTTAGTAATTTTAAGTCTTCTAAAATCCATTTCTTCATAAAAAGCTTTAATTTTTTGATAAGAACATGCTTGCATTTGGGTTTGATTAAATTCAAATGGCAAAGGGACTTCAACTTCGATTGTTGTCAATATTTTACTTAACTTCAAGTCTTTTTCCGAATTTTTAATTTGCTCTTTTAAACGTGGTTTTATTTGGTCTAAGCAAATAAGTAAATTATTTAGATTATCGTAAGTTTGTAGCAATTTTTGAGCCGTTTTTGGTCCAATTCCTACCACCCCTTTGATGTTATCGGAAGGATCGCCGATTAAAGCTTTATAATCGATCATTTGATATTCTTTTAACCCGTATTCTTCTAATAAAGTTTGTGGATCAAAACATTTAATTTCTTTCAAGCCTTTTTTGATGAGACAAACCGTGATATTTGCATCTACTAATTGCAATAAATCTTGATCACTTGAATAAATAAACACTTTTTTATTTTTTTTGCTAGCTTTCTTAGCCAAAGTGCCGATAATATCATCTGCTTCATATTCTGGTTGATAATGATGTTTTACCCCGATTAAAGTTAAGTATTGCTTAATCAAAGGGATTTGACTGATTAATTCAGAAGGAGTAATGGGTCTTCCTTTTTTGTAATCATCGTATATTTGATGTCTTTTAGTTAGATGATGCGTATCAAAAGCAACTAAGATGTACTCTTTGGTTTGTTGCAAAATATGTTCAAACATTTTAATAAAAGCCAGCAAAGCATTAGTATAAACACCTTTTTTATTTTGTAAAAGTGGTTTTTCTTTATTTGCTGTTGCGTGATAAGCCCTAAATAGCAGTGAATTTCCATCAACTAAAACTAGATGTTTCATTTTTTTCTCCTAGTTTATTTAAATTCTTAAAAATTTTAATATTTGTCAAAATGAAATTTTAATATTAAAAAAAGAAAGTTACAAAAACTTTCTTCGAATATGTTTGTTTTATTGTCTTTGATGAATTTTGTTTTTTTATTTTAGATTATTAAAAAAAGACAAAGGATCATCTTGTAATTTGGAAAGATCTTGGTCATCAAAATTTTTCATTTGTTTAGCTAGTTTTTTTTGTTGTTCTAAAAGATTCATTAATTGACTGACATCGCTTAATTTATTCCCAGAACCTGCAGCAATCCGACTTCTTCTTCTGCTACTCGAAGCAATTAGTTGCGGATTTTTTCTTTCTTTTTCAGTCATACTCTGGATTAAAACTTCAAATTTTTTTAAACTATCGTTGTTTATACTAGCATTGAGGGTTTTTATTTTATTACCCAAACCAGGAATAAAACTTAATATTTTACTAAAAGATCCCATTTTTTTTAAGGTTTTTAATTGTTTTTGAAAATCATAATAGTTATAATTATTGTCGAAAAATCTATCTATCATTTTTTTGCCTTGATCAGGGTTAATATTCTGAGTCACTGTTTCGATCAAAGTTAAAACATCGCCCATTCCCAAAAGTCGTGATGCCATTCTATCGGGGTTAAATGGTTCTAAGGAATCAATTGTTTCTGAGGAGGAAATAAATTTTAAAGGTAGTTTTGTCATAACTCTAACAGACAACGAAGCCCCTCCTTTAGTATCGGCATCCATTTTAGTTAAAATGATACCAGTAGCACCTAGTTGCTCATGAAAAGACTTAGCATTTTGAGCTGATTGTTGACCTGTAAGGGCGTCGATGACTAATAAAACTTCAGAAGGGTTGCATTGGGATTTGATGTTTTGTAACTCTTGCATCATGTTTTGATCTATTGTTAATCGACCGGCAGTATCGATGATGACAGCATCATATCCTTTTGCTTTCGCATAATTTATCCCTTCATCAATGATATTGTTGACTGGAATATCTTTTTTTGAAAAAACATCAATGTTAATTTGCTTCCCTATGGTTTTTAATTGTTCGATTGCTCCTGGTCGGTAAATATCGCAGGCAATTAACAATACTTTTTTATTGTTTTTTTTTCTTAACCAAAGGGCTAATTTCCCTGCGGTAGTAGTTTTTCCGCTACCTTGTAAACCTATTAGCATCATAGTTGTTATTTGAGGTTCAGGGTTTAATATTAAATCAGCTCGGGTAGAACCTAAAAGTTGTGTTAAAGTTTCGTTAATTATTTTAATGATGTGTTCTTTTGGGGTTAGACCTTTTAATACTTCTTGTTTTGAGGCTCTTTGTTCAATTAGATCATGAAATTTATCTATTACCTTGATATTAACATCAGCTTCGATCAAAGATAGGCGAATATCTTGCATGATATTTGTAATATCGTTAGCTTCAATAATGGTTTTTCCTTTGATTTTATTGATGATTTTTTGTAAACCTTCTCCTAATATGCTCATTTTGATATTTTACTCCTTTTTTTCTTTGCTTTAATGTTATTAATGTGTTAAAATCACTTTTTTAATTTATTGTAAAACGTGCGCAGGGAAAAAATTTTTAAATAAATGAAAAAGGTAGTTTTTGATATCAAATTCCACCAGGTCTTCTACTTTTTCCCCTAAGCCAATATATTTAGTCTGTAATTGATATAAATGCTTAATTGAAAAGACAATCCCACCTTTAGAAGTTCCGTCAAGTTTGGTTAAAATAACCCCAGTTAAACTAACTGCTTCGTTAAATATTTTGACTTGATTGAGGGCATTTTGTCCTGTGTTGGCATCTAAAACTAAAAAAGATTGCAAATTCGCTAAAGGCAAGTGTTTTAAAATAACTCTTTTGATTTTGGCTAATTCTTGCATGAGGTTAGTTTTGTTTTGCAACCTTCCTGCAGTATCGCACAACACAATATCATAATTATTTTTTTTGGCTAATTGCAACCCTTCAAAAATAACACTTGATGGGCTGTTTGAACCCATTTTATAAAAAACTTCAATTTCGGTATGATTGCCCCAAATTTTTAATTGTTCAATTGCTCCTGCACGAAAAGTGTCGCCTGCAATCAAAAGAACTTTTTTGCCTTCTTGTTTTAATTTAGCAGCCATTTTGGCAATAGTAGTTGTTTTTCCAACTCCATTAACCCCCACAAATAAATACATTTTAGGATTTTTTTCGTTTTTGGGTTCTTGATATAACTTGTTTTTATTTGTTATCTCATCATTTTGGTTTTGAGATTCGTCTAAGTGTTTTTTTGTTTCTTTTTGATACAAGTCAAACATCTTTTCTATAATAATGGCTGGTAAAAGTTGTGCTTCTTTGATGTTTTTTTCATTAAGATGAATTTTGATGGCTTGCATTAAAAAAAGAGTCGTTTTAATACCGAAATCACTTTCGATTAGTAGGTTTTCTAAAGACGACAATAAAGATTGATGAATATCTTTGGATTCTTTTAAAAGAGTTTCAAAGTTGGCAAAATGATCTTTTGTTTTTTGCAAACCTAATTGATATTTATCGTTATTTTTGTTCTGAAAAAATTTCTTTTTAAACCATTGAAACATTTTAAAACTCCATCTTATAAGAATAATATACAAAAGTTAATTAAAAAATCTTACTTAATTATTATATAATAAAAAGTACTTCTTTTAAGGTTAATTTGTTATCTTATAAAATTTTATTTTCCTAATTACTTAGTAAAATTAAATACTACCATATTTAATTTTTTTTAAGTATAATAAAATTAATCAATAATTTTTATCATCAATGTTGGTTAAAAATATTCGGAATTTTTAGTAATTTTGATAGACATCAAAGATTAAAGTTTTATTCAGACTCCCAAAAAAATGCTTTTTTTCAATATAGAAAACAATATCATTTGCTTACCTAAATTATTAAGCCTTTATAAAACCTATTTTCAAAGATTATATTTAACCTAACAAAAAAACCAACTCGTAAAAGCTGGTTTTTTTTCATATATTAGATTTTTAATTAATTTAGAGTTGAATCTTGCAATAGTTGCTTAGTGTAAGCGTGTTTAGTGTTTTTAAAAACTTCTTCTATGTTTCCTTGTTCAACTAAAAAACCACAATGCATCACAGCTAAACGGTCGCAAAAATATCTAACTATTGCTAAATCATGAGAAATAAAAATAATTGTTAATCCTAAATGTTTTTTAAATCATTTAAAAGATTGATTATTTGGGCTTGAATAGAGACATCTAAAGCAGAAACAGGTTCATCAGCAATAATAATTTTTGGTTTTACAATTAAAGCTCTTGCAATAACAATCCGTTGTTTTTGTCCTCCAGAAAATTCATGAGGAAAGCGGGATAAATCGCTTTCTTTTAAACCCACTAAATGAATTATTTCTTTTATTTTCGCATGTATTTCTTGTTTACTATATTTTTTTTGAACTATTAACCCTTCAGCAATTAAATCATAAACAATCATTTTAGGGTTTAAAGATGCATCACAGTTTTGAAAAATTATCTGCACTTCTTGGAATCTTGATTTATCTTTATTATTTGCAATATTTTTTTTATAACCTTGTTCAATTAAGTATTTTTTTGGATTATTAAAATAAAAAACTTGGCCTTTACTACTTTTAAGAATACCTGCTATAATTTTTCCTAAAGTGCTTTTACCACTTCCAGATTCGCCTACTAATCCAAAACTTTCTCCTTTACAAATTTGCAAAGAAATACCTTTTAATCCTTCAAATTTATTAGTAAATATTTTACCAATATCTTTTATTTCTAAAATTAAATCTCTTTTTTTAATCAAAATATTTTCCTTCTTTTCTAAGTTTTAAAATTAAACAGTGCCCTGTTCCAAAAGTTTAGACACTTTTTATTTTTTAAAAATTTTTTAAGACTAACTATTAAGTTAGTCTTTTTTTATTTTCAAGACTAAAATAATTTTCATATCTTTTCTAAAAACGTTTTTAGAAAGGATTCAAATGTTAAGACAAAATTTATTTAAAGAATTTTTAAAAAATCAAAAGAATTTAGAAATTCGTAATCAATTCTTTTTTTATAACACTTCAGGTTTCAAACAAAGTATCATGATATATGAGAAAATGGTAAATTAATAGATTTTGGTAACAAAAAATATGTTATTGAAAAAAACAACAAACTTTATTAGACGTCAAAGAGTCTTAAATATCGTGTTATTTAACTAATGCCAACTCCAATAAACTCTGAATGGATTTAGTCAGTCATTCATTTGAAAGAATACATGATTACAGCAAACCATAAAAACGGATTGAGACGAATTAGTAGTTAAGTTAAGAGGATTTTGCAACCAAATTATTCCATGGATAAACCTGAAATGTCCTAAGAAGAAAAGCTAGCAGATCAAACTACTGAAAGAACCCCGGTAAGTCTAGAGTTTAACAAGGTATTAACTAGTCCTTGGTTAGTTTATCAACTAAGCAAAACCTAGAATTACTAATTCAACGAGAAATCAAAATCCAAAAGATTTAAGGTAGATATTTAGAGTAACTTGAATAATCTTAAAAGCAGTTATTAAACTATTAAATTAGCAAAATACTATCGCTCAAGGTTCGGAATATTAGGGCTTTTAATAGGTGGTTTATTTATTTTATTAGGTGAATATGGAGAGAGTAAATTATGGAAAGCTTAGTGCTTGAAACTTGTTTGTGTAGTTTTTGGCAAGAATCGTTTCTCCTAAACAGTAGAAAGACAAGTTCTATTTTCAAAATACAATTACTTTATCTTCGTTATTATATAATGTATCATTGCACGGTTCTTCATAAAAATATGAAGAACCATTTTTTTGTAGTTATTAGTGATTCAGTGATTTTTTTATTTGTTATTTTTTGAAATTGCTTTTCTATGATTTGTTTTTTTGTTTTTTTTTAAGGTGTTATAAAAAATATTTAATTTTAGTCGCCTTTTGTTTTATCTTTTTTATTTCTTAATTTTAAAATCAATTGAAAAAATTAACATTTTTTAAAATACCTTATTAATTTTGTTAATGCTTTGAGGTCTTGCAACGTTAGTTTAAAATTAATAATTTTTATTATTATTAACTTTATTAATTATGATTCATATTTTATTGAAGATAATTTTTTTTAATTAATAAAAAAACTCTTATTTTAACCCAAACAATAAAATGAAAAATTTAAATTTATAAAGATTTATTTCAATAAACGTCAATATTTATTTGCGATAATGAATCAAATTATTTTAAATAACAACCGAGATTTATTCGTAATTTTTTGATTTTAATAACTACTTTAAACATTGATTTGAAAAAAATGAAATGATAGATGCCATATTTAATTTGTTAGGTTTCATTAATCCTTTTTTATTTAATTGAATAAAATGATTTTTATACCAAATCATTAGTTTTTGATAAATTGTAAAATTGAAATTATTTTTGATTTTATTGGAATTAATTTTTTGAAAGGCTATTTGATACCAAGATAAATTATTTTCATAAGGCAGAAATTGTTTGATTTCCCATTGAATACAACATTCTAAAATCAAAAAAAAATTTGTTTCTATTTCTTTATAAGCAATATTATGACTATAAAAAGAATGAAAAGTATTTACGTAATGACCCCTTTTATTCATTTCTAAAATCCATTTATTAAAAGATAAATTAAAATAATTTCTTCCCATATCTAAAAAAGGTTGCATCCCTTGATTTTTAATATTTTTATTTAAACAATAATCATACATTCCAAATTCTTTTCTTAAAGCACATAATGATAAATCAGGAGCATATTGATATAATTCGTATGGTAATATTCTCATTTGTATACTTTCTTTTTTATTTTTTTAATAAAAAAATTATCAAAATTATTTGATATTTTTGAACTAAAATTCTCTATTTTATTTTACAATAATAGTTGATATTTTTTATAAATTTTTATTAATAAAAAGTAATTTTATTCACTTTTAAAAAGAAAAAATAGGGCGCCAAAGTATTTTTAACCAGCAAATAGAGTCGTTGATAATACACTGTTATAAAAAAATTGTAAATAAATGCCACCGGACCAAAAAACAAAACTACAATTTATGTATTCGGACAGTTCAATTAACTTTGTAAAGAATTATTAATTTAAAATTTAATGCGCTTCAAAGACTAACCTTTAACAAAGTTAGTTTTTTTGGTTTGACATTTAAACTAAGGTTTATAAACATCTTCTTATTAACAAAAAAAATCACAAAATCATTAAATTAAAATCCAAACTCCCATAAGCAAGGACAGCTAAACTGGCAATCAAAATTCATTTTAAAAATACTCATAAAAAACCAACAAAAACATTTTAAATTCATTTTACCAGTCAAAAAAGTTGTTTTTTTGATATATATTATAAATATAGTAATCTTTTAGTTGAGGTAAATTACTATAAAATAAGGTTATCAAAAAATTAAAAAAGAGAAGTTTGCTAAAAATGAATTATCCAAACTCTAATTATCCGGATCGAAACCCAAATTACCCGAGCTATCTGCAACCACCTAAAAATTCCAAAACACCATTAATTATCATTGGTATAGTTATTGCTGTTATCATTTTTGTTGTTGTTATAACTTTAATACTTATCCAAAAAAAAACTAACGAGCAAAACCAATCAAAGACGCTCAGAAACACCAGACAGACAACCAAACACACCAATCTACAATAAATTTCTCTGGGCGCCAAAGAGGCCTAAATATCGAGCTATCTAACCAATAGCTAACGCCGATAAACACTGAATGGATATAGTCGGTCAGTTATTCGAAAGAATAACAAATTACAGCAACTCATAAAAGCGAATTGAGGGTCAGTTAGTAGTGAGAACCCAAGAAGAAATGCCATCAAATGTTCCATGGATAAGGCTGAAATGACCTAAGAAGACAAAGCAGATGTAATTCGTTAACCTAACGGGTAAAACTACTGAAAGAACTCCCGAATGTCCAGAGTCTAACAAGATATGAGTTTTGTCTTGGTTAGTTTATCTAATTAACAGAAAACCTGGAATTGATAAGCTCCACGAAAATAGAACCAGTTGAGAGCAACAATTTTATCGAAAAAAAATATGATTTTTTTCGAAAAACCAAATTGCTTATTAATTACTATTATTATATCATGAAAACAGTTTTTTAAACAACAAAACGAAAATAAAACAATAATATTTATTATTTTTTAAATTTTATATCAAATGACAAGTTTTATTTTATAATAGTATAATATATGTATATATATAATATAAGAAGAAATAAAACTCTTTAAAAGTTTTATTTCTTCTTATATATTTAACTCATATATATTATACTATTAAAATAATATACTTGTAACACTAAAATACAAATAAAATTATTTTTTTACGTAATTATGTAAGAAATACTATTTTTATAATATTAAAATCAAAATAATAGCTTTTAAAGAGATTGAAAATTATTATTTGAAGGGCCACCCCATACAAACACACCCCAAAACGTCATATAGGGACAAAATAATGTGTTTTAAGGGTATTTGAGGTTTTGTTTTGTGATAAATAGTTAAATAAGGAAAGCGACGTTCAACGTCGCTGGGGAAATGGTTTTTTTATTTAAAAATAAAAAAAAGACACTCGATTAAATGAGGGTCTTAATTTTTTTAGATTTATTAAATAAATTAATATAATTCATGTTTAGGATCAAAACCCAGAATATAAAAAATATTATTTAATTTTAAACCTAATAAACGACTTTGTTTTGTAGTTTTTAATTGATAAACTGTTTCACCTTCTGCAAGTTTTGCAATTTTTTTAAAACCTTCGTTAATAAGTTTATGTTCTTTAACTTCATGAAAATGAAAATCGCTATTTATGACGCTTTGAAAACTATTATGTTGTATAGGTTTGTCTAAAGGATAAAGAATATCTTCAAAAAATTGTAAAATTTTAAAACGTTTAAAATTTTTATAAGGTGCATATTTTTTAACAAAGGAATAACGAAATTTAGTTTTTGAACTCATCAGATTACTTTATTTTTTTGAAATTTTTTGTAAAATAATTTTTTATTATTTCGTTTTTAATAACATTTTTAGACCAATCTTCGTTATTATCCCAAGCCGATCGCCAAGGAGCTTCTTGATGCGTCAAATTAGATAAACTAGTAGCTGCTTTATTTCCATATAATTCTATTATTCTATCGATTAAAACACGATGATTGTTTGTTAAGTTTTTTTCTTCTCCTTTTTTAGCTCCGCGACAAATTGGTTTATAGGTATAACGTTTAAATTCATTATATAAATTAGGAAAAACAGGCCCGTGAAGCCATGCTTCGATTGGTTCATTAAAAATTGGTTGATTATTTTCAACTAAATATTTAGCATATGTATAATAAGTTAATTTTTGTAATTTCATATTTGTGATGGCACTCTTATTTTTTTTAATAATATAATTGGCGACATCAAAAATAGTGATTTCATTATTTTGATTATTCATAATTTTCTCCTTTTTAAAATGAATTTATCTACTGTTAGTATATCATGAAAATATTTTATTGCAACATTAAAAATAAAAAAGAATTAAAATAATTGTTTTTAAGGTGTTTCAAATTTATTGTTTGAAGTAAACCTCAAAAAAATATATAAAACGTCATTAAGGGGCAAAATAATTCGTTTTAGAACTATTTTGGTTCCAAATTAAATAACCAAAATAGTTTAGTTATAAAAAAACTACACAAATTGCCCTCCATCAAAGAGGGCTTATTATTTAATTTAATTTTTAAGATTTTTATTTTTATATTCTAAAGGTGATAAATAATTTAAAACTTTCATTTTGCGATAAATATTATAATACCTAATGTAATCACTAATGATTTCTTCAATTTGTAATTCATTTAATTTTTGCATCTTTTCATAATGGATGGTTTCGCGTTTCATGTTGGCCCAAAATGATTCCATACATGCATTATCAGTTGGCATACCTTTTGCCGAATAGCTAGCGATTAAATTATTTTCTTTTAAATTAGCTTTATACCTTTTAGAAGTATAAACACTTCCTCTATCACAATGGATAACGCAAGGATTTGTTAATTTAGGTATGCATTTCAAAGTATCAATCACAAAATTAACATCAGCAACCTTAGAAATGTTAAATCCTATAATTTCTCGGTTAAATAAATCTAAAATTACTGAAACAAATATTTTTTTATTTTTCGGCCCAAAAGTAATATAAGTAATATCAGTACATAATTTTTCAAAAGGTATTGTTGCGTGATAATTATTTTGTATTAAATTTTTTAAATTATTTTCTTTTTGAACCGATAAATCATAATAATATTGAGGTTTTCGTTGAATCCTTTGTGATAACAAACCAAATTTATGCATCATTTTTAAAACGGTTTTAGGATTGATTTTGAATTTAAGTTCAATTAATTTTTGATGAACTATGCGATATCCAAGGCGTCTTTTTCTTTTGCCATCAGTAGTAATATATGAATTTTGTTTACATATTTGAAATAAGGCTTTTTCTAAGTCATTGTGCGGTCTCGGATGATTACTTTGTTCTATCCACTTATAATAACTATTTTTAGAAATACTTAACCATTTAGTTAATTGATTCAATGAAATGTCATCTTTATATTCATTAATAATTTCTAAATACAATTTTCTATTCTTTTTCAAACTAGCATTAACTTTTATTTTGATTTTTCTTTTAATCAAATTAATTTCATTTTCTGATTCTTTCTCTTTTGATTCTTTGTCAAAATAAGATGCACCATATAATTTATATAACCAAACCCATTTATAAATTTGACTACGATTTTTAATTTTAAATTTTTCTTGAATTTCTTTACATTTTTTCCCTTCCTGTTTCAAAACAACAGCCTTTAATTTAGTATCCAAAGAATATGATTTTAATTTCTTCTCCATTTCTAAGCTCATTTCCGTTTTGTTAACATATCCTTAATTTTTAAGTTGCTATTGTTAAAAAAAACTGTTTATTGATGTATTTTGCATTAAAAAAAAATAACAATAAACCTTCCTAAAAAGATTTTATTGTTGTTTTAAAGAAGTTTATTTATTTTCTTTTGTAAATTTGTTTGTCAATTATAAAAAAATAAAGCTAGA
This sequence comes from Candidatus Phytoplasma solani, assembly GCF_041729705.1. Classification (NCBI taxonomy): domain Bacteria; kingdom Bacillati; phylum Mycoplasmatota; class Mollicutes; order Acholeplasmatales; family Acholeplasmataceae; genus Candidatus Phytoplasma; species Candidatus Phytoplasma solani. The sequence goes on along the minus strand of NZ_CP103788.1, from coordinate 560,140 downwards.
GTTATTTTTTAAATTCTAATTTTTATTATTTCTTTAAAAATGAAAAATTTTTTTATATAATGAATCTAAAATTCCTGAATAAGTATTTATTTTTTGTTCTAAAGTTATTATTTTTTTTTGATATTTTATTTTTTCGTTTTCTAATTCTGCTTTTAATAACTTTAATTTATTTTTTAATTGATTGATTTCCTCTTCTTTGAGAGATAATTGAACTTCAAAATTAACTTTTTCTTGGTTGATATCAGTTTTTAAAGTGTTAATTTCTGAATTTAGTTGTTTTTTTTCTTCTTTTGATAAATTAATTTGCTCGATTAATTGTTGCTTTTTTGATTCAACCTCGGCCTGTTTTTGATTAATTTCATGCTCTAATTTATTTAAATCTTTTTTATTTGAAGATAATTGGTTTTCTAATTGTGATTTTTGGTTTTGCAATAAATTTAATTGATTATTTATTTTACCTATTTCTTTTTTTTGAAATTTTATCTCTAGATGATTATAAATTTGTTTATTTATATCTTTTATATTTTTTGTTTCATTGATTTTAGAATTTAAATTTAATGGTTTTTTTAACCAAAAAATATACATATTTGAAGCGCCATTTCCCATTTGAATCAAATCTTCTAAGGTGTATTTATCATCCATTTTATCTCTAATTCCTTTATCAAACACAACACACAATAATTTAACAGGTTTTTGTTGGATTATCCAATAATATGGTGGTTTAATCATCCAACTAAGTTCATGTTGAGTGTTTGTTCCATTATAGCATGGATATTCTAAAGTTAAAGAAGTAAAACATTCAAAATAATTATTATTTATTACATAATATGATATATCTTCTACTTTTTCTAGAAAAATATCGTGAATTTGCATATTTGTTTTTGTGGGAATATCTTCAATATTAATTGCCATAATTTTATGACTATTAGTAATTAAAAATAATCCTAAACCAATAAATAAAATTATTTTAAAAAAAATACTCTCTTTTTTTAATTTAAACATTAATATTTCTCGCTTTCTAATTATTTATTTCTCTTTTGTATTAAATTTTTGGGTGTATAGGGTTATATAACCTTGTTTGGGGTTGAAGTGGAGGTAGTAGGTTTTGTTTATGAAGTGGAGATTGTTTTCGTCTCTTTTGTTTGAAATGCAGTTTACTTCATCCATGAAAAAGTCTTTATCTTCTTCGAGTAACCATTTAGGGCCTTTGTAGTTAAGTTCTATGTAGTGATTCGATGGGTCTACAATCATTTTGTCATTAAATTGTGAGTCTTTGTCTTTGTTTTTTGTGTGGAAACAAACAAAATTATCTACTGTTAAATTTCCATCATACCAATTGTCAAATGGGTTTTTGACGAATGGCGCGAGGTCGGTTGGTTCGTGTGAGTAGTGGTGTCCGCGTCCAAGGCCGTTTAATCCGTAGAAGGTGTAAGTTCTTTTAATCACGGGAGTACCTTCGATTTTAACACCTTTAAACCAATATTCTAATTCGTTGCTTTTTTTTAATTTATGATTTTCATCATCGTATGCATATCTTATACCTTTGGCTTCAAACCATTCATCATGTGTTTCTATTTTGGTGGTGGGGATAGGGTAAATTTTTGGTTTTGTTTTGGTGATATCATATTTTATATCTAAAAACAAAAACACTCCAAAAGCAAGAACTATAATAGACATCATGACATAATAAACAATCAAAGCTGTCTTTATATTGACTTTTTTAATCCTGTTTGTATTTTCTCGTTTTTGAATAAACCAAATCCATAAAGGGATTAATCCAAAAATAATACCCAAAATACCTATAATAGTTAATATCTTAAATAACTCCATTCTAATCTTGATTCCTTTTTTTATTATTTGAACTTATCATCATTTTAACACAAATATAACAATAATGCAAAAAAATATGCATTATTGTTACCACCCAAACCATTTAGAGAATGTAGACCATTTTGATGCAACAGCTGTGGCACCACCTAAAGCTGCCCCAGCAAGTCCACCAACAACAGTTCCAACAGGCCCAAGAACAGAACCAACTGAGGCACCAAAAACAGCCCCTGATTTAACTGCAACTGTTGTTGAAATAACTGCCCCTGTTCTTTCTACTCCTTCTTGCCAAGCGCTTTGTTTGGTGGTTAGTTGTTGGGATTTGTTGGTTAATTGTGATTGTGTGGTTTCTAAATCGAGGATTTGTTTATCTAACTTCTCTTTCATTGCTTTATGTGCGTCTTGTTCGGCTTTCAATTGTTCTTTTAGTTTATCGATTTCATGTTGTAATTCTTTGTTGACGAATCCTAATGAACCGCTTGCGCCCTCAAGTCCTGCAATTGCTCCTTCTAGTTGTTGGATTTTGATTGCTTGTTGTTTGAAAGTTTCCATGTTGGCTTCAATTTCAGCAGTTAGTTTCATAATTTGTTCTGCTTGTTCTTGGATGGTTTGTTGTAGTTGGGCTATTTCTTCATCTTTTTGTTTGATTATTTCTTGGAGTTGGGTTTCGTTGGCTTCTAGAGTGTTGATTTTACTTTTTAAGTCTTTGATTTGAGTTTGTTTATTGTTTAATTGATTAACTAATGATTTGTTTTCATTACCGTTTTTAACCAATTCACCTTGAATTTCTTTGATTTCTTTTTCTAGTTGTTCGTTTTCGATTTTAGATGTGTTTAGTTGTTCTTGAATTTTGTTTAAATCGTTAGTATATTTTTCTTTTAGGTTTTTGTTTTCCAATTTTAAAGTATCTATTTCATTTCTAAATCCTTGTTCTTTAATTTCTAGTTGTTGGATTTCGTTTTTAAAGGCTTTGATGTGAGTTTCTTTGTTGTTTAATTCTTGTTGTAGTTTATTTGCATTTTCGTTGTTTTTTGCAATTTGTTCTTTTAGGTTTTGGGTTTCAGTTTCTAGTTCTAAAACCATTTTTTTGTAATTATCTATTTGTTTTTGGATTTCTTCCAAAGTTTTTACGTGTTGTTCTCTTAGACTTGTTGTTTCATCTTGTTTTTGGGTTAATAGTTGTTTTAGATTAGCTTCATTTTGTTTTAATTGTTCGATTTCTTCTTCTTTGAGAGATAATTGAACTTCAAATTTAACCTTTTCTTGGTTAATATCAGTTTTTAAGTTATTGATTTCTGAATTTAGTTGTTGTTTTTCTTCATTTGATAAGTTAATTTGACTGATTAATTGTTGTTCTTTGAGGTTTAGTTGTTCTTCTTTTTGGTTAATTTGTTGTTGGAGTTTTTCTAAGTCTTGTTTATTTGAAGATAATTGGTTTTCTAATTGTGATGTTTGAGTTTGTAATTGTTCGATTTCTTTGTGTTTGTTTTCGGTATTTTGGATTTGTTGGTTTAAATCATTTTGTATATTGTTAATTTCTTGTTGCAATTTATTTTTTTCTTCATCAGTTAATTCTTGATTATCTGTTAATTCTTTTTGCTTTGATTTAAGTTGATTATCTAAATTATCTCTTTGATTTTTGAGGTTTAATATCTCTAATTGTTGAGCTTGTAAATTGGCTTCAAGATAATTTTTTTCGTTCTCCAACTTTTTAGTTTTTGCTTTTTCTTGTTGAATTAACTCCTCAACTTGTTTCTGCATTTCAGGATTTAATAAATTTCTTTTATGTTCTTCTTTTTCTTTATGAATTGGTTGTTGCATATTTAGTTGAGGAGTTTGGGGGTTATTAGTTAATTCAGTTGATTTGTTTGTTTTTTTTTTTTTTGAGATTCCATTTGTTGGGGTTCGTCGTTATTGTTTGTTTCTATCGCCTCTTCGTGGTGTTGTGTGAGAGTGTTTGGGTTTATTTGCGGGTTTTCGTTTTTATTTTCTAGTTGTTGAGGTGGGGAGTTGTTAGTTGGTGGGGTTTGGGGTGTTTTATCTGTTAATGAAGTTATTGATACATAAGTGATAGTTGCAACTAAAACCAAACTTCCGATTAAAGGTCCTACAAATGGGATGAAACAACATGCAGCTGCAAGTAGACATCCGCCTATTAGCCATAAAATTTTTGAAACGGTAGAAGAATGTTGAGGACTAATTCCTATTTTTTCTAATGCTTCTGCGGTTTTGTCATTTATGTTATGACAGGCATCTTTTAAATTTTTAAATGCTCCGCCAAATTTTGAAGCTAATTCAGGGAAGAATTTAAAAAGAACCCAACAAATACCAACTCCAATTAATAAGATAGGCAATAATACGATAATTGCTTTTACTAATATTTTAATTATTTTTACAAACCAATTATCTTGTTTTTGTTGAGTTTCTACAATTATTTTTGTAGGTTGTGGGGGGGTGGTTTTGGTAATTGGTTTTGTGTGAGTTTTTGGGGTTGGTTTAGTAATTATTGTTGGATTTTTTTTAATTATAGTTGGTTTGGTGGTTGTTTTTTTAGCTGTTTTTTTTGGTTTTTTGATTTTTCGAGGGATAACTTTTTTAGAAGTTATCGCCTTTGGTTTGGTTTTTTTGGTTTTAATTATTTTTTTTGCCATATTAATTCCTCGCTTTCTTTACTTTATTTATTTCTCTTTTTCTAGTTGTTCTTTGATTTGTTTGATTTCTTCTTCTTGTTTTTCTTTAATTTTTTCAATTTTTTGGAGTTTAATTTCTAAGATAGCTACTTTCACTGGTTTATTATTTTCTTCATTTTTTTGTGTTGTGTTTTTGGGTGTATAGGGTTATATAACCTTGTTTGGGGTTGAAGTGGAGGTAGTAGGTTTTGTTTATGAAGTGGAGATTGTTTTCGTCTCTTTTGTTTGAAATGCAGTTTACTTCATCCATGAAAAAGTCTTTATCTTCTTCGAGTAACCATTTAGGGCCTTTGTAGTTAAGTTCTATGTAGTGATTCGATGGGTCTACAATCATTTTGTCATTAAATTGTGAGTCTTTGTCTTTGTTTTTTGTGTGGAAACAAACAAAATTATCTACTGTTAAATTTCCATCATACCAATTGTCAAATGGGTTTTTGACGAATGGTGCAAGGTCGGTTGGTTCGTGTTCGGGGTGGTTTCCGCGTCCAAGGCCGTTTAAGCTATAAAAAACATATTTTTTTTCTACTTTTGTTTCGTCTTTTGTAGGTTTTAGGTGTTTTAATAGGCCTTGTTTCCATGCTGCATATTGGCCTTCGCATTCTTTTCTGCGTTTATCAATATCGGTTATATCTTTTTTGATTCCTTGTTGTATATCTATCATTTCATCTAAGTCAGATGGTAACATTACTTCATGATTCTTATTTTCGGATTTAAATCTTTTGGTTTTGGTATAGGCATCTTTGATGATGGTGGTTAAATCACGGTTAGAATAGTTTTTGCCTTTACATCTATTAGCGATTTCATTTAAATGTAGATAAGTGTGATAACTGATTTTATAAGGAGTGATTAAGAATTTTAAAAAACCTTCTATTTCTTCATCTTGCATTAAATCAATTTTTATTTCTTTAGAAAATCTACTTCTTAGGGCTTTGTCGATTTTGTTTAAATGGTTAGTTGCTCCCATTAAAACTATTTTTTTGTTACTACTATTAAAACCATCTAATTTATCTAATAAAGTATTGATAACATTGACTCCTCCTGAAGAAATATTGGCATCCTCACGATTTTCTAATCCTTCGATTTCATCAATAAAGATAATTGTTTTATCATATGATTCTGCTTCTTGCCAAACTTTCTCCACTTCTTTTTCTCCTTCACCGATGTATTTTTGGCGGAATTTAGAAGGAATTAAATTAATAAAGTGAACGTTAGCTTCACCACAAAGGGCTTTCATTAAATGTGTTTTTCCTGTTCCTGGAGGACCATATAATAAGTATCCTTTTGGTTTGATTTGGTCGTAGTTGACTAAATCATCGTCATCATCTTTAAAATAACAAATTAAATCTTTTAGTTCTTCTTTTTCTCTTTCCATCCCATATACATCTTTGAATGTGACTTTCTTTTTTTCAAGTTTGGGTGTATTTGGGTTTTTAATTATTTCAATTTCGGTTTGTAATTGTTTAATTTGTTTTTTAAATTGAATTAATTGACCGTCTAAGAATAAATCATAACTTTTTAAGTTTTGGATTTCTTGAGGGTTATCCTGATTTTTAATTATTTGTTCTTTTATTAATTCCTTGTTTGCGTTATTGTAATTAATTGCTTTTTGTAAGATGTTGATTTTTTCATAAATATCTTTAAAATTGGTAGTTTTATTTATTTCTAATTGAGTTGTTTGGATTGTGTTTTGGTTGGTTAATTGAGATTGTGTGATTTCTACTCGTTTTTTAGTTAGAGGTTTTGTTTCATTATTGATGTTATCGCGTTTTTGGGTTTTGTTGGTTATTTCTTGTTTTATTTTGTTTATTTCAGTTTCTAATTTGGATTTTTGTTCGTCGGTTAAGTTAGTTTGTTTGTTGTTTAATTGGTTTGTTTTTTCTTCTAATTGGTTATTGAGAGTATTTATTTCTTGATTTAAAGTATTTATTTTTGTTAAATTAGAATTAATTTTTTGGGATAAAATGTTGTCTTCTTCTTTGAGTTTTTTTGAATTTTCTATATTTTTTTGATTGATTGATTCTAGTTCTTGTAAACGAGTTTGAATTTGACTAAGTGCTTCTTTTTCTTTTGGGTTTAATTCTTTGTTATTTTGTTTTTCCTCTCCGTGTTGTTGTGTGTGGGTGTTTTGTGTGGGATTTTGGTTGGTGTTGGAGTTGGATGGTGATTTGGTTAATCCAACAATAAATAAAACAAATAGAATTAAACTAAATATTGCTAAAAAACTAAGATATATTTTGGTTGAAAGTTTCATATTTTCTCCTTTCTTTTAATAATTGTTTATTTTATAACGATAAGTGATGTATAATGAGTCGACTTTTGTTTTGGAGGGGCCTTAATGGCTAATATTTTGAGTCTATTGTTTTATATTTTATTTTGTTTTAGTTAATTTTTTTAAATAAGTTGTTTGTGATAATTCTTGTTTGGCTTTGTTTAAAATATTTAAATATTTTTTACTATCAGCAATCATTTTAGAGATAAAGTTATTATTTTGGTAAATGCGGACCACATGGTATTTTATGTCATTAAAATAAACCAAAAAGTAAGCAAATTTAGCTTGACTACAATATAATTGGCATTGAACTTGGGCCCAGTAGTTAATGGGAACTTCTTTATTTGAAAAAAAGCCGTTCCAAGATGTGGATGTTTTATTGTTTTCATCCACATAAGGGCATTTAATTTCTAATAAAATATTTGTTTTAGAATTATAACCATCAAGAGAGGCTGAAAACATTTTTGTTTTATCGTCGGTAAAAATGGTATCAGGAAAATTTAGGTTAGTGGTTTTTTCAAAGAAACTACGTGCTAGGGGTTCAGTTTTATTACCGTGTTCGGTGTATTTGTTAGAAGTAAAAGTTGTTCCAAAGATTTTGTCGTGTACCAATTGTTCTAATGTTCTGAATTTATCGTTTCCAGTGATACTTCCTATTTCAGATGCATTTATGTATTTTTTACGGTGTTGGTACCATAATTTAGTACGTTGATTTAAGGTTTTGATTTGCATAATTATTATTCTTTTTCTATTTCTTTGTTATTTAATTCAATTGGTTTTTGTTTTGGATTAAATGGATTATTGTTTTCGGTTTTAGTGTTTAATTGGTTGATTGATTCTAGTTCTTGTAATCTTTTTTTGATTTCTTTTGTTTCTTGGGGTTGAGAATGTTGAAAAAGAGAGAAGAATAGTTTTTTAAAAAGAAACATCAAAGCAGTTGTAAACAAACAACCAATTAAAAAACCAATAGTAAAATTTAGGTCATTCATTTTCGTTGTCCTTTCTAAGGTTTGATTGATTGTTATTTTGTGATTTTAACAATTTTTTTCTTTCTTTTTTATCTTTCCAATGAGAAACTTTTATTTTTTGTTGGGAAATTTGGGATTTAAGTTTTTCTTGGTTTTCGTTGATTTTATCTAATTTTTTTATTAATTGTTGTTCTAAGTATGCTTGTTTGGCGTTTTTGATTTCTAAGTTTTGGAGTTTTTTGTTAGGGAAAAAGAGGCCCATTATGATGTCTTTAAAAAAGATAATAATATTTGTAATTAATTTAAAAACTGGTTTAAAACCTGTGACGATAAGTATGGTGAAAAGAGTTGTTTGAATTGCATCGGTTCTTCGTTCTAAGATTTCAATTGTTGTAAATCCTTTTGTATAATTGAGGAAGTAATTTGTAATGTTTGTTAAAATTGTAAAAATAAACATGGTTTATTGCCTTTCTTTTTGTTTTAAAAATATAAAAAAATAATAAATAACAAACATAACTATGCTAAAGAAGTTTGTTGTTGAAATAATAAGCATTTGTAAAGTTGGGTAATAACACATAATTACTACACTTATTAGAAATGCAATTATTTGCGTTAATAAACTCATTAATGCGATTTTTAAAGTTTCCATTTTTTTAATTCTCCTTTTATTGATTTTTTTGTTTTTTTCTTTTTGGGTTTTTGTAATCGGTCTTGGAAATAGGTTCCACGATATGCTTCAATCATTCCATCACTCATATTTTTTCGCCTCTTCAAGTATGTAAAAAAGGATAATATTTATTATTAAAATTAAAGACGTTATAGATACCAGTGTTATTTTGTTTATAGTTTCTGGGCTTAATTTAAAATAATTAAATATTTTGTAAGTTAAAAATGGTGTTATTATTGGAAATGCAGTAAATAATATAACTTTTAAAATTTTAGTCATTTATTTTTCCTCCTTTGGGTTTATTGAAATTAATATAAAAAATAAAATATTTTGTAACAAAATTGCAAATATTGTAATGTGGAATATAGCTTTTGCACTTAATTCAAAATAATTAATTATTTTGAAAAGAAAAAATGCACTTAATACGGAGTATATGGCGATTACAAAAATAGGTAATGAAGGGTTTTTTAATTTCATATTATTCTCCTTTGTTTTTTAATTTAATTCTAGTTTTTTAACTGCATCTTTGATGGTTTTAGATGGTTTGAAAGTTACTACTGTTTTGGCAGGTATTTTTAGTTTTTTTCCAGTTTTAGGATTTCTTCCTATATGGGCTTTTCTTGATTTTAAGATGAATTTACCGATTTTAGAGGATAAAACAACTTCCGCGTTGTTTGTGATTGCTTTAATTATTGCATTCTCGAATGAGTTGTAAAATTCTTCGGTTTGGGTTATTGAGGTTTTGTTGGCTAAAGCTATTTTTTTAATTAATTCTTTTTTTGTCATATTTGGTTTTCTCCTTATTTATTTGGTTTTGGTTTTTTTAAATTTCATAATCTAAATCTCGAAAATGTTTGTCATCTAGCTTGTATTCTTCTTTAATTAATTCTTCTAAAAACTCTTTTTTTGTTTCAATTATTGTTTTGAACTCTTGAAGTTTTTTATCTAAATTATTAATGAACTCGCAAAAAGTTTCTGACATATTCATTTTAGTTTCGCATAAAGTTTCATAAAGGGTTTCGAAACCTCTACCGCCTCCGTTTAAAGAATCAAGTGTATTTTCAAATTCAATATAACGTTTCAGTTTTTTGGTAAATACTTCATTTTTTAATAATTCGTCTGTTTTCATTTTATTTTATTTCTCCTTTTATTTGGTTTGGTTTTTTTGGTCTATATTTGGGTTTGGTTGGGTTTAAAAGTTAATGATATCACTAATTGTTCCGTCGGGGTGGTAAAAAGTTTGTTTAACTAGTTCGCCAGTGGATGGATCAAATTCACTTATATAATCAACAGTTGTTCCATCGGGGTTGAAATGTGTTTTTTTAACTATTTTGCCAGTGTTTGGGTCAGATTCATTTATACAATCAATAGTTTTTCCGTCGGATCGGTAAAATATTTTTTTAATTTTTTTGCCAGTGGATGGGTCAAATTCACTTATATAATAAATAGTTGTTCCGTCGGATCGGTAATTAATTGTTTGATATTCTTTTGCTTTTTGCATTTTTTTAATTCTCCTTTGATTATTTATTGTTTTTAGTTTTGGGTTTTAATTTGCTGCGGTCCTTGAAGTAAGTCCCGCGGTCAATTTCAGTCATGGCGTCGCTCATATGATTTTTTATTCTCCTTTTATTTGGTTATTTATATTTTTTTGTTCGGTTTTGACAAGTTTGCTTGATTGGGTGTGGGTTTTTAGGAATTTTCCTGTTTTGGGGTCGAATTCGTAGATGTCCCAAATTGTTTTGCCATCTTTTTGGAATGAGAAGTCTTTGATTTTAATGCCAGTTTGAGGGTCGTATTCAATTATAGAATGAATTCTTACGCCGTCGGGGTGGTATGTAGTTGTTTTGATTTTATTACCAGTTTTAGGGTCGTATTCTAGGATCAACTCAATTCCTACGCCGTCGGGTTTAAAATAAGTGTCTTTGATTCGATTACCAGTTTGAGGGTCGCGTTCTGCAATCCAATCAATTCTTACGCCGTCGGGGTGGAATTTAGTTGTTTTAACTAGTTCACTAGTGTCTTGATCATATTCATATATAAAATCAATCTTTTTTCCATCATGTTGATAATGAATTTTTTTACGTCCATATTTATTGATATATTGTTTTTTGGTGGTTTTCGTTGTCCTTTGATTTGGGTTTATTGAAATTAATATAAAAAATAAAATATTTTGTAACAAAATTGCAAATATTGTAATGTGGAATATAGCTTTTGCACTTAATTCAAAATAATTAATTATTTTGAAAAGAAAAAATGCACTTAATACGGAGTATATGGCGATTACAAAAATAGGTAATGAAGGGTTTTTTAATTTCATATTATTCTCCTTTGTTTTTTAATTTAATTCTAGTTTTTTAACTGCATCTTTGATGGGTTTAGAAAGTTTGAAAGTTACTACTGTTTTGGCTGGTATTTTTATTTTTTTGCCTGTTTGAGGGTTTCGTCCTATATGGGCTTTTCTTGATTTTAAGATGAATTTACCGATTTTAGAGGATAAAACAACTTCCGCGTTGTTTGTGATTGCTTTAATTATTGCATTCTCGAATGAGTTGTAAAATTCTTCGGTTTGGGTTATTGAGGTTTTGTTGGCTAAAGCTATTTTTTTAATTAATTCTTTTTTTGTCATATTTGGTTTTCTCCTTTGTTTATTTGTTTTTTTGTATTTTTTGGTTTTGTTGGTAGGTTGTTGAGTTTTTTTAAGTGTGATATTATTATTGATCGCAATATTCACAATTGCATTCGTGGTCGTCATCATCTTCATCATATTCTTCAATAGATCTAATTGAGCCATCGGGGTTGTAAAAGATGTCTTTGATAATTTTGCCAGTTTCGGGGTTGAATTCTTCGATGTAATCAATTGTTTGGCCGTCGGATCGGTAATCAGTTTTTTTGATTTTATTACCAGTTTCGGGGTTGAATTCTTCAATCCAATCAATTCCTACGCCGTCGAATTTGAATTCAGTTTTTTTGATTTTATTACCAGTTTCGGGGTTGAATTCTTCGATGTAATCAATTGTTTGGCCGTCGGATCGGAATTTAGTTTTGTTGATTTTATTACCAGTTTTAGGGTCGTATTCGCGGATGTAGTCAATTGTTTTGCCGTCGGATTTGAATTCGGTTTGTTTGGTTGGGTGTCCTGTTTGTGGGTCGTATTCGTTGATGTACCAAATTTTTTTGCCGTCGGGGTGGTAATATGTCGTTTTGATTAGTTCGCCAGTTTTTGGGTTGAATTCTCGGATCCACTTAATTCCTACGCCGTCGGGGTGGTATGTAGTTGTTTTGATTTCATTACCAGTTTTTGGGTCGTATTCGCGGATGTAGTCAATTGTTTTGCCGTCGGATTTGAATTCGGTTTGTTTGGTTGGGTGTCCTGTTTGTGGGTCGTATTCGTTGATGTACCAAATTGTTTTGCCGTCGGGTTGGTAATTAATTGTTTTAACTAGTTCGCCAGTGGATGGGTTAAATTCACTTATAAAATCAATCTTTTTTCCGTCGTCTTGGTATGTAGTTTCTTTAATTTTTTTGCCAGTGGATGGGTTAAATTCATATATAAAATTAATAGTTTTTCCGTGGGGGCGGTAATGAGTGTGTTTAATTGTTTTGCCAGTGGATGGGTCAAATTCAATTATATAATCAACAGTTGTTCCATCTTGTTGAAAAATAGTGGCTTTAACTTGTTTGCCAGTGGATGGGTTAAATTCAATTATAGATTTAATTGTTCCGTCGGGTTGGTAATTAATTGTTTGATATTCTTTTGCTTTTTGCATTTTTTTAATTCTCCTTTGATTATTTGTTTTTTTGTATTTTTTGGTTTTGTTGGTAGGTTGTTGAGTTTTTTTAAGTGTGATATTATTATTGATCGCAATATTCACAATTGCATTCGTGGTCGTCATCATCTTCATCATATTCTTCAATAGATCTAATTGAGCCATCGGGGTTGTAAAAGATGTCTTTGATAATTTTGCCAGTTTCGGGGTTGAATTCTTCGATGTAATCAATTGTTTGGCCGTCGGATTTGAATTCGGTTTGTTTGGTTTTATTGCCAGTTTGAGGGTCGTATTCTTCAATCCAATCAATTCCTACGCCGTCGGGGTGGAATTCAGTTTTTTTGATTTTATTACCAGTTTCGGGGTTGAATTCTTCGATGTAATCAATTGTTTGGCCGTCGGATTTGAATTCGGTTTGTTTGGTTGGGTGTCCTGTTTGTGGGTCGTATTCGTTGATGTACCAAATTGTTTTGCCGTCGGGGTTGTATTGGGTTTGTTTGATTAGTTGGTTGTTTTGGTTAAGTTCAACAACAACTCTATATCCGTATTTGTCAGTAGTTTCTTTGATTATATTTTTCATTATTTGGTTCTCCTTTTTATTTGGTTATTTATATTTTTTTGTTCGGTTTTGACAAGTTTGCTTGATTGGGTGTGGGTTTTTAGGAATTTTCCTGTTTTGGGGTCGAATTCGCAGATGTCCCAAATTGTTTTGCCATCTTTTTGGAATGAGAAGTCTTTGATTTTAATGCCAGTTTGAGGGTCGTATTCAATTATAGAATGAATTCTTACGCCGTCGGGGTGGAATTCAGTTTTTTTGATTTTATTACCAGTTTTAGGGTCGTATTCTAGGATCAACTCAATTCCTACGCCGTCGGGGTTAAAATAAGTGTCTTTGATTCGATTACCAGTTTGAGGGTCGCGTTCTGCAATCCAATCAATTCTTACGCCGTCGGATCGGAATTTAGTTGTTTTAACTAGTTCACTAGTGACTTTATCGTATTCATTTATATAATCAATCGTTGTTCCATCATGTTGATAATGAATTTTTTTACGTCCATATTTATTGATATATTGTTTTTTGGTGGTTTTCGTTGTCCTTTGATTTGGGTTTATTGAAATTAATATAAAAAATAAAATATTTTGTAACAAAATTGCAAATATTGTAATGTGGAATATAGCTTTTGCACTTAATTCAAAATAATTAATTATTTTGAAAAGAAAAAATGCACTTAATACGGAGTATATGGCGATTACAAAAATAGGTAATGAAGGGTTTTTTAATTTCATATTATTCTCCTTTGTTTTTTAATTTAATTCTAGTTTTTTAACTGCATCTTTGATGGTTTTAGATGGTTTGAAAGTTACTACTGTTTTGGCAGGTATTTTTAGTTTTTTTCCAGTTTTAGGATTTCTTCCTATGTGGGCTTTTCTTGATTTTAAGATGAATTTGCCAATTTGAGGTGATAAAACTACTTCTTCATAAGTAGTGATTGCCTCATTCAAAGCAAATTCAAATGAGTTATAAAATTCCTCAGTTTTTGTGATTGAGGTTTCATTTACTTCAGCTATTTTTCTAATTAATTCTTTTTTTGTCATTTTTTGGGTTCTCCTTATTTATTTGGTTTTGGTTTTTTTAAATTTCATAATCTAAATCTCGAAAATGTTTGTCATCTAGCTTGTATTCTTCTTTAATTAATTCTTCTAAAAACTCTTTTTTTGTTTCAATTATTGTTTTGAACTCTTGAAGTTTTTTATCTAAATTATTAATGAACTCGCAAAAAGTTTCTGACATATTCATTTTAGTTTCGCATAAAGTTTCATAAAGGGTTTCGAAACCTCTACCGCCTCCGTTTAAAGAATCAAGTGTATTTTCAAATTCAATATAACGTTTCAGTTTTTTGGTAAATACTTCATTTTTTAATAATTCGTCTGTTTTCATTTTATTTTATTTCCCCTTTTATTTTGGTTTTTTCTTTTTTGAGTTGTTGGATTTTATCTTTGTATTCTTGGGCTTCTGCTGTTCGTTTTCGTGCTTGCGTTTCATATTCTTTGGCCGCAACTGAAAACATTTGTGCTAATGCTGGGTGTTTTTTTGGTTTTATTGTGTATTTTTTTTCTTTTGTTCTGAATTGTTGAGCTTCTGTTGTGATATTTTGTGACATTTTTATTAACGCTTGTGATGACGCTTCGTATTCTTTTATTTTTGCTTCTAATTCTTTGATTTGTTTTTCAATGTCTTTTTTAGTCATTTTTTTACTTTCCTTTAAGTATTTAGAATATTTGTTTAATGGTTAAAATTTTAATTATTTGTTTTAAAATTTTATTTTTAGATTGTGTTGCATTAATTAAAAAACTATTGCAATTTTCTTGTTTGCAATTTGGATTATTACAGTATTTGTGTTGGTTTAAGTAATTTTTGCGAACATTTTGAAAATAAATTAAGGGTTTTTGTTCGATTGGGTCTAATTTGTGATTGGTTTGAATTTGTTTTCTTTTTAATCCTATTTTTGGGTTGATATCTAGATATATGGTTAAATTAGGTTTGATTAAAAAATGATTTATAATTTTTGAAGTTAACATTTTGTCGCCATAATCAAGGTTTATATCGTCACTTTGATAAGCAAAAGTAGAATCATACCAACGGTCAACTAAAACAATATAACTTTTTAATAAACCAGGAATAATGAGCTCTTCTTGGGTTTGGAGCATATTAGTTAAACTAAGTAAAAATCTAGTATTAGGTGATAAATTTGATTGATTTAAAAATAAATTTCTAATTTGTTTACCGATTGAAGAGCTTCCTAACCCTTGACACAAAATTACTTTTTTGTGTTGATTTTTTAAATATTTTTTTAATTGTTTAATTAAAGTAGTTTTTCCGCTGCCATCTAAGCCTTCAAAAACGATTAATTTATTTGTCATTTGAGTGCACCATTTTTTTAATTAAAGTAATTGGTGAAAAAGAGATGAATTGGTTAGTAAGTAAGGTTTGTAAGAATTGATTTGCATTGTTAGAAAATAGATTAATGACTTGATTTATGCCTTGAACTTTGCCATTTGCAATTTTGTTGTTTAATCTTTGGGATTCAATGGTATTGTTAGTTAATAAATAGAATTCAAAACGCGTATCTAGTTTTTTTAATTGTTGGGCTTCGACAATTGTTTGTTTGTATCGGTCTCGCAGGGATGTTTTGAAGTTAAAAGCGATGATTCTTTTTGTTTTCGTAAATAACACTAAATCGAATTTAATGTCGGGGATGAAGAATAAATAAGCTTGAGGGTATAAGTTTGTGATTCCTTTGTTGTTTAGATAAAGCAAAATTAAGTATTCATTGATTTTACCGCGGATTGCTTTTTGACTTTGGGAGTTATAGTTGTTAATTTCTAGATATTTATTTAGATTATTGTGAGATTCTAACATATATTCATTAAAAGGTTTAATAAAGAAAGATGGTTGACATATTTGTTTAGTTATGTAAACACATGAAGTTTGATAATTAAAAACATTAATATTTTTGAAATGTAAATTAGTTAATTGATTCATTTGATTATTTCCTTTTTATTTTAAAACTTCAAATTTTTGAATTTGTTTATAAAAATTGAAATTACATTCTCCTAATTGTCCGCTGCGGTTTTTGGCGATAATTAAGTTAGTATGTGGATTGTTATCTGGTTTTTGATAATAACTTTCACGATGTAAAAACATTACAACATCAGCATCTTGTTCGATAGTACCTGAATCTCTTAAATCCGATAATTGAGGCGCTTTGACTTCTCTAAGGTTGGTAGCGCGATTCATTTGACTTAAAGCTATAATTGAAATATTTAGTTCACTTGCTAGTTTTTTGAGTTCGCGTGAAATCACGGCTGTTGCTTGATAGGTATTAAAATTTTGGTCTTCTTTTAATAAATGGAGGTAATCAATAAAAACAACATCAAGTCCTTTGGTGTATTTCATTTGGCGACATTTGTTTTTAATATCTTCAATTTTGTTATTTCTATCGTCATCAATTAAAATATTTAATTTAGTTAACTCAAACTCTGCCTTAGCCAATTCAAATCTATCTTCTTTATTTAATATTTTGCGTTGAAGTTTATTTAAAGGGATTTGTGATGTTGATGAAAGCATCCTAATACCCAATTCTTCTGCTGTCATTTCTAAACTAAAAATTACTGCGGTTTGGTTTTTTTGGTTTTTATGAAATATTTGTGTAATGTTTGTAACTAGATTTAACATAAAAGCGGTTTTACCCATTCCAGTTCTTGCGCCTAAAATAATTAATTGTTTATTTTTAAACCCAGAAATTAATTCATCAAGGTTATCAAAACCTGTTTTGATTCCTATAAGTTGGTTATCTTCGTTATCAGTAATAATATTTTGGCGAAGGGAAGGGATTAAGGTTTTTGTAGAAATAAAAGGTGATTTAGTATTTTGGATAAATCCCTCAACTTGTTTTTTTACTGTTTGTAAATAATTATGAATATTTTTAGTTTTTGATAATTCAACAGGTAAATGTTTGATTAAATCTAATAAATCAGTTTTAAGGCTGTTTTCTTTGATTAAATCAATATAGGTTTCTAAATGTTGAGTTGAAGGCGTCATTTCGGCTAATTCAATTAAATAGTCCATTCCTCCTATTTTATATAAATTATTATTAGTTTCTAAAGTAGAACTAATAGAAACGTAATCAATCTCGCGATTTAGTTTTTTGAGGTGTTTCATTGCCTCGAATATATATCGATGTTTGGTTTCATTAAAGTTTCGAGTTTCAAGCAAATTTTTAACAGCATCAATTTTTTCTGGGTTTAAAAGCAAAGTACCTAATAAGGCACGTTCGGCTTCAATCATTTTTTCTCCTTTTTTAAGTTTGGGTACAAAAAAAATATCCAAACTGTTTATTTTTAATTAATAAACAGTTTGGATATTTTGTGGCTTTTAACTGGTTCAGTTTTTTTGGGGCAGTCTAAATTCGCCAACCCCTCAGAAATTCTGCGAAAACGTATGAGACTGCATGGTTAAGTGATTGGCCTACTTCACCTAAAGGACAAGGTAGATATTTAGAGCAACTTGGAGAATCCTAAAGGTAGTTATTAAATTAACAGATAAGGGTTAAAAGCCTTATTGCCCAAGGATAAAGAGACTTTTTAGTAGTCAGAGGAGAAAAACTTTATTTGGAATAATAAAGACAATCGACCTCTCAGGAGAAAGGTTAACGACCTTTATAGGGCGAAAGAAGTCAGCGAATTTCGCAAACAAGCAGAATTGATAGATGAATGCAGGTTCCCCAACAAGCATAGACGAAATACAGGCGATAATGCGGAGGGAGTAAAGTAGCCCTGTTTCCAAACAGGTCCAGATAAAAAGCTACCATAGATAGACTGCAAATTGGGGGATAAAACAGCTAAGCATGCCAAAGGCCTATGTCACAGATAAAAGTCTGCGGAAGTTCGTGGAAAGCCGTGTGCTTGGAAACTTGCTCGCACGGTTTGGGCAGGGGCGGATTGTTGTAGTATATTATAGTATGGCTCGTCTAAAATGACAATCCCACCTATTGAGGCGCAATTCATCTATCTGCATTATTAAAACCTTATTTAACTTATCAAACACATGAAGGAGATATTATTAGAGCATATAGACTGTTTTCTAATATGATACTTACCAAAGCAGACCATGCAGAAAGAATTAATTTTTTTAAACGTCTAAGATTTCTAAAACATGATAAACCAATACGAACTTACCGGTTTTCTTACATGTTGGATTAATGGCTGCAAAAACTTATATAATTTTAAATATGAAAACAGGCAAATTAAAAAAACATAACTAGTATGCATCTAAGGGAGCAAATTATTAGATTATTCAAACTCATTAACCCAGCAATTTACCTGTTTTCATGACGTATGATATAGAAGAAAATGGTAGTTTTTGGAATCAAAACACTTGTTTTTTTGAATACTGCCGCAAACATTGATGTTTTTAATATTTTAAATAGCAATATCAAAAATAACCCTTCTTACATTCGTTTTGTGACTAAAAATTTAGAAGTAGAATTTGATTGATTAAAATTAATCGCTTGTGAGTTTCAAGAATTTATGCCAACAACTGCCAAGGTGCAACACAAGACACAGCCGAGGTGCAAGAATTAACAGATGCGGCACAAAAATACAAAGAAGAGACACAAATATATTTAAACAAGATTAAAAAACTAAAAAAAGAAATAGAAAAACTAAAAGACTAATTAAATCAAAGAATAAATTATCCAAAAAAGGGAAACAAATTATGAAAAAAAATATTAAACATCAAATTAAAGAAGGTACCGGTACGTCACCCAAAAAACAGTAATTAATTATCAAACTAACTCCACTAAACAAGTCCCTTATTGTGAAGTAAATTATGATTTATTTGAATTAATAACCTTTATTAACAAATTAGATTTAAGCAATAAGCCTCACTTACAAAAAATCAGACAATTTGTCAATGATTTTACAGGAAAAAGTAATAAAAGTAATACCCCACCGACATTAATACAAAATAATGATTTTATGTAAAAACAAACTCAAACCAAAACAAAACAAAAACCCAAAAAAAACAACTACCAAAACTCCAAAAGAAAGGAGGCACAAAATAAAACTTTCAAAAAAAACAACCAATTCTAAGATCCTCATTTGCGAGGGTCTTTTTTTTACCCACATAAAAAAATAATTTCTAACCGAAAAAAGCAAGTTAATGTCTTAGAAAAAGACAATTAAAAAACCATTTTTAAGCATTAACTGTGTTTTTTTTTTTTTTGAGATATAATAACGATATAATTTAGAAAGGAAATAAAAAAAATGAAGACCAAATTAACTAAGAAACAAAAAATTATCATTATCATTACAACTTTTTTATTATTTGTCGTTGGTTTATTTTTAATTTTAAAATTAATTCACAAACCAACAGCTACACCACCAATTGAAAAAACATTTACTTACGATAACAATCAAACCTACGAACAAAACTTAGAAAATTGGAAAAACCAATGTTATTTCAAAGCTGGAACCACATATACAGCAAAAGAAATTAGAGAAAAATTAGGCAGAAGCGACAGAACAGTTTATTGTTTAGATGATGGCGGGGTTGGATGGTACAATGATTATCAATTTAATTTGTTTTCAACCGAAGAAGACAACTTTAAACTTCATTATGCATATAATACAGGTTGGGGTTGGTTCCTTGATAAATGGTATTTTTATTTACCAGGAACAAGCCGCCCTGGCTATAATTCGTCTTCCGACCGAGGAAAAAGCCTTTTGTTGGGAAGATCAGGCAGCAACTTTTCAATCAGATTCCACACCTACGTCGACACCACCCCACCACCAACAAAACCAAATAATTAATTTAATTTATAATTTTAGACCTTCAAACGAAGGTCTTTTTTCATACCCAACCCAAAACACACTAAACCCATCAAAGACCCTCATCCCAAGGGTCTTTTTTTTACACCAAAAGAGCCACTTTCCAAAGTGGCTTTTAATTTTAAAACAACAAAAAAACACCACACACACCACGCACGGCACTTAGCCAAACAACAAGGAAACAATCAAAACAACCAAAAAAAACAAAACACAACAAAAAAACAAACCAAAAAAATATAAAAAAAAGAGAATTAAAAAAATGACACCAAAAAAAATTACTAAAACCTATTATAATTTTAATATTTTTAATAATTGCCATCAGTTGGTTTTGGGTTGTCAATTTATTTTTAAAACAGATAAGTTTTTAGAAATTCCTAACCCAATATCCCTCACGCACCACTACCACAAAGAAGAAGAAAAAGGCAACTAGAGTGTTATAAATTTTCGATTTTTAGGAAATAATTTGATTAAAATAACAAAAAAAGTCAAACTGTTTTTTTAATTAACAATTTGGCTTGATATTTTATTTAAGATAAGTTTTTTTTGAATGTGTGCTTAGTAGTTAGTAATGTAAAAAACTTAAAAAAAGAGAGTAAAGGCAGTTAGTTTGGGGTTTTTGGGTTTAAAATGTTTTTAAAAGTCTTTTATGAAACAATGAAATAATTAATAAAATCTATTTATTAGCTAGCAGCAAATAAAAAAGGTTTTGCAAAAGTTTTTTAATCAATAATTTAGCTTGATATTTTTAGCAATAGCAACATTGACTTTTATTTTTGGAATTCAGTTAATGATGTTCTTTGTTTTTATTTTGATAGTTAATTATTAAATGTAAAAAAGAGACTTTAATGTGGCAAAAACTATATCAAACCACACTTATCTTTTTAGTGCTTGTCTTTTTTCTAGTTTTTTTAAACCATAAAAAGCTATGGCGGTTAAAAACAGATAAATGATTATAGGGATGAAAAAAACATTGATATTCAAGATCGCTCCTCTAATTTGAGAAGTTGCATTAACAAGTTCAAACACTCCAATTACCCCAAACACACAACTATCTTTGGTATTGTTGATAAATTCGTTGTAAATACGTAATAAAGAAGTGTGTATCACCTGCGGCAAAACCACTTTTTTAAAGATTTGTTTGTCAGTCATCCCCAAAGCCAAACCAGCTTCGATTTGACCAGGGTCAAAGAATTGCAGATTTTTTAACATCGTTTCTGCCAGATAAGCAGCAGAGTTAAAAGAAATTACAATCAAGCCTCCTTGAAAAGGCGTCAACCAACCAAAGTACCCAGTGCTTTTCAGACCGTAATAAAAAAGCATCGCTTGAACCATCATCGGTATACTTTTAATAGTAAAAATATAAGCATCGATAATTAATTTTAAATATTTATGAAAATATTGTCGCCAAATGTCTTTTTTAAGTTTTCTTTTAGGCAATCCCTTGGCATAGACCAACAACAAGGCCAGAAAAAAAGCCCCCATAGTCCCTAAGCAAGCCATTTTAAAGGTCATCATTAAACCTTGCAAATACAATGATCTATATTGTTTAAATACGTCCCATAAGTTTTTGTGATTATCATTGTGGTTTTGCGATGCTTTTTGGATGGCTTCTTCCAATAATTTGTTTGAAAAATCTTTGTTTATTTTTATATTTTTCAAAGCTTCATTGACCTTTTGTAAAAGAGTTTGATTTTTTTGATTCAAAGCAAAGCGAGATTGCAATAATTCGCTGTTATTTTGTTCTAATAATTGTTGGGTTATTTCTGTGTTTATGCTTGGAATTGTCTTTCCTTTGTTGTCAAATTGGTTTAAAAAAAAGTCAGCCAGAAAAGATTCGGCGATAAATCCATCGATGTCATTAGCTAAAAAAGAGATCTCTAAGTCGTTATAACTTGAAAAAGGTCTACTAAAATCACTTATTTTAGCAATACTGTTGGCATAAGAAGAACCATTTTGAAAACCAATTTTCAAATTTTTTAAATCCTGTAATTCTTTAATTTCTTTTGACTTGGTTAAAATCATTTTAACTTCAAAAAAACAATAAGGTTCAGAAAAGGCAACCTCTTTTTCGCGTGCTTTCGTTTTGGAAAGTCCTGCAATCACTAATTGTATTTCGTTATTTTGTAAAGCCGGAATCAAACCATCAAAACTAATCTTTTTAATCACCAAATGACGGTCTAGATTTTTAGCTAACAGTTGGGCAATAGTAATATCATAACCCACCGCATAGCCACTTTGTCCTTGAATCGGATAAGTATCTTCTTGATTGTTTTGGCTTGTTAAATAACCTAAAGGCAAATATTCTAGCTCCATACCAACAATTAAATCTTCTTTTGAATCTTTTTTTTCATTAAAAGGGATTGTAAAATCAAGATCAGCCCATAAAACGAAGAACAACGTTAATAAATAAAGTAAAATGATAATTAAATGACTTCGTTTCATGTTTGAATTTCCTTTTTGTTGTTTTGGTTAAAAGAAAAACCCCCTTAAATGCAAACTAGTAAGAGGATTGAAGTGAAAAATGATTTTTAAATAATTGGTTTTAGTTGTTTTTACTTACTAAAAGACGCTTCTTTAAGAAAAGCTTGAAGTTTTTTGTTTTTGGGAGCATGAAGAATTTGTTGTGGCGTTCCTTCTTCTAAAATCACGCCATCAGCCATAAAAACAATGCGATCAGATATTTTTTGGGCAAAAGCGATTTCGTGAGTGACTAAAACAATAGTGATAGCTTCTTTGGTTAAAGCAGTCATGATATCAAGCACTTCTTTAGTTAGTTGAGGGTCTAAGGAAGCGGTTGGTTCATCGAATAAAATCACAGAAGGACTCATACATAAAGCTCTTGCAATAGCAACTCGTTGTTTTTGGCCGCCTGAAAGAGTTTGAATGTTTTGTGTCATTATCTCTTCTAAGCCAACAGCTTTTAAGTGTGTGGCTGCAATTGTTTCTGCTTCGGTTTGAGATTTCCCTAAAACTTCGGTCAATGCTAAACTACAATTTTTTAAAACGTTTTTATGTTCAAAAAGATTGAAATGTTGGAAAACCATACCTACTTGACGGCGTAATACAGTCGGGTTGTATTGTGAGTCTAAGATATTATCGCCGTTAAATAAAATAGCCCCTGCATCAGTTTCTTCTAATAAATTTAGACACCTAAGGAGAGACGATTTGCCCGCCCCAGAAGATCCTATAATAGTAATGGTTTCGTTTTTTTTGATGTTTAAGTTAATATCTTTTAAAATAATGCGATTACCAAAACTTTTTTGAAGGTTTTTAATTTCAAAAATATTATGCATTTTTATTTCCTAATTTAATTTCTAATTTTTTTAAGACAAAAGTAGCAAGACCAACTAAGGCTAAATAAATGAGAGAGACGTTGAAAAAAACAATAGTGTAACTAGAAAAAGTTCTTATGCTTTTAGCAGCTCCAAATAATTCTATCAAACCGATGACACCAAAAACACAACTATCTTTGACGTTGACAATAAATTCGTTAATGATACGTAATAAAGATCTTTGGACTACTTGAGGTAAAACGACCTTTTTTAAAGTTTGTCTAGGGGTCATACCCAAAGATAAAGCAGCTTCAATTTGTCCGCGGTCAAAAAATTCTAAATTTTTTAACATCGCTTCAGCAATGTAGGCAGTGGAATTAAAAGTAATCACAATGAAACCGCCCCAAAAAGGGGTTAGCCATTTAAAATAACCAGTGCTTG
This sequence comes from Candidatus Phytoplasma solani, assembly GCF_041729705.1. Taxonomy (NCBI): domain Bacteria; kingdom Bacillati; phylum Mycoplasmatota; class Mollicutes; order Acholeplasmatales; family Acholeplasmataceae; genus Candidatus Phytoplasma; species Candidatus Phytoplasma solani. The sequence goes on along the minus strand of NZ_CP103788.1, from coordinate 536,847 downwards.
TCAAACCATAATAAAAAAGCATGGCTTGTACCATCATAGGTACGCTTTTGATGATAAAAATATAAGCATTAACAATCGTATTCAAACTTTTAAAGAAATATTTGGTAACTGTTTTAATTCTTTTAGAATTTTGAGGTAATCCTTTGAATAACAGCAAAAACCAACTAAGGATAAACGCGCCAATCGTACCGAAAACAGATAATAAAAAAGTTATTTTAAAACCTTCATAATAAATGTTTCCATATTTAGATAAATTATTAAAGCAGTTGTAAATAAATTTCAACATGATCTTTTAATTAATTTCTCTTTCACGTCTTGTATATTCAACTATTTTTTCAATAGCTTGCTTCATCCAATTGGTTTGATTGGTTGGTTGGTCTAAACCAGTAGCTGTTATTGCTTCATTTACTTGTTGTAATAATGTAGTATTGTTTTTTTTAACTCCAATACTTAAAGGTTCGGAAGAAAAATCAAAACCTGGAATTACTAAGCTTTGAGCTATATCTGGATTTTGTTTTAAAAAAAATTGGGCTGGAGCTAATTCAGCAATATATCCATCGATTGCGTCTGTTTTCAAAGCCTCTTCCAAAGCAGTATAACTGTCATAATTAGGTTTAAGAGTTTCAAAATTACTAGTTATTGCGTTATGTGTAGTGTAAGTGGTGCCTTGTTGCGCTTCAATCCTAACATTTTTTAAATCAGCTAAATTTGTGGCGTTTAAACTTTTTTTAAAGATTACTTGCACAGTTGGGGTTAAATAAGCTTTACTAAAATCAGCTTCATCTTTTCTTCCAGCAGTAGCAGTCATTCCAGCAATGATTAAATCAATTTCTCCATTTTGCAAAGCTGGAATTAATCCATCAAACGCAATCTTTTTAATAACTAAACGACGTTTTAATTTAGTTGCTATTTTTTGAGCCACTAACACATCATAACCATAAGCATGCAAAGATGTGCTTCCGTCAACCGGACAAGTATCTTCTTTCGCACTTGCAAAAGCCCCATTAAAAGGCCAATAATCAACTTCCATTCCAACTGTAAGTTTTTCTTGTGATTGCGAACTTTTGCTTTCAAAATAGCCTTTTTTCCAGCAAATTCCAAGCACTATTGCCAATAATAAAATCAAACTACTAACAGTAGCTAAAATAGTTTTTTGTCTTTTATTAAGATTGTTTAAATAATTCAATTAATGGTTTCCTCTTTCTTTCTTTTTTTTGATACTGAGCTATTAAGTGATTTATTATTATCATTAAAAAAAGCAAAAAAATTTTAATGATATTTTAATTTTAACATAATTTATAAAAAAAGAAGATTATTTTTTAAAATAATCTTGTTTTTATGAATTTTATTTTTTGAGTTTTACTCAAAGTAAAATGAAAAAATTCAATGATTTTTCCTTATGTTCATAACTAAAATAACTTCCAATAGACATAACTATAAAAACAAAGAAAAGCGACCAGTATGTCAAAACATTACCGCATGAAAACGATATTATAAAATATTTATAGTTTAACATGAAAAAATGAATTACAACAAAAAATACAAGAATCATAATAAGATTCTTTTTATATAAATGAATTAAAGGTACCAAAGAGGCCTAAAAACCAAAATAGCCAGAAACCCCAATCAAAACCTTTTCTTTAAGTAGATATAGTCGTTCAGTTATTTGAAAAAATAACAAATTACAGCAACTCATAAAAGCGGGTTGAAACAAAATAGTTAGTCAAAATAATTCCACACAACCAAATTGTCTAAAAGATAAGTCTGTAATGTCCTAAAAAGACAAAACAGCTGTAATAATTTCGCCTATCGAGCAAAAAGCTACCAAAAAAACTCCCGAAAGAAAAACATCTAACAAGATTGTAGTTTTATCTGAGTTAGTTTATCAATTGAAAAAACCTGAAAATCTTGTCGACAGTCATAAAAGATAAGAAAAACTCAGAACACGCCTTATGGGCACCTATATATCAGTGACGTCATAAAAAACATAAGTAATAATCTCACCTAACAAACTAGATAAATATTTAGAGTAACTTAGACAATCCTAAAAATAGTTATTAAATTAACAAGTCAAAAAATAAACGCCGAGACGTTCAAGAATAAAGAAGTTATTTAGTAGTCAAAAAATTAAAACCTTATTTGGAATAATAAGGACAATCGACTTTCTGCGATAAAACTTAACAACCTTTATAAGATAAAAGAAGTCAGTAAACTACCAACAAACAGTATGTAGATTTCCTAACAAACATATTTGCAATCAAAGAGGTGATAATGTAAAAGAAGTAAAACAAACCTAAAAATGGGTTTCCAAAATAAAAAAAACTGCAATTTAAGGGATAAAACAAAGTGATTCTAACAACCCTAAGAACCTCAAAAATTTAATGTTGACTAATAAAAATCTGCAAAGTTTGTAGAAAGCCGTGTGCTTCGAAACTTGCTCCACTTCATTCGAACGATGGGCGAATCATAGTAGACTTTAAAAAAACGGCAAAAGGCAATTGATCTATCCGTATAAAAAAAGAAAAAAGTTTCTATTTTAAATAGTTTTTTAAGAAATCAATATGCACAAAAAAAATCTTTTTTGAAATTGCATTTTAAAATATCTTCTTTCAATTGTTCTGGATTATTAATCATAATATAATCTTTATCTATTTGACCACCTTCTTTGAATTGAATTTCTTTAACTTCTTCTTTTTGTAAAAATTCTTTTACAACATTAGTTTTAACATCATTTTTGTTATCTTTTCTAGAAGTTAATATAATTGCGTAAGAAGTAAAAGCGATATCTGAAGGTTCATGTTCTTCTTTTTCGCCTACCCCAATAGAACCAATTCTTTTAAAATTAGGATTATTTTTCATTAAACCTGGACAATTAATAGCTAAATCATATTTTTTATAATCGCTAAACAATTCTGCTACTCTAATAATATTATTTGTTTTAATAAAAACAAAATCATAAATATTTTTAATATGATCTAAATTTAGATCATAACCTTTTTGTTTAATAACTTCGTCATCTATTTGAATTAAATTTAATTTTTTTAATAACAAAAGAGAACGAGAAAAGTCACAAGGCGCAGTAAAAATGTCATTAAAAGGCGCAAATAAAACTCTTAAACCCATATGTTTTTTAACATCTTCTAAAGTTTTTAAATTTAATTCATTTTTATTATTAATATATAAACCATACTTAGGATGAAAAAAAGGAACAATAAATTCTAATTTTTTTTGATTTTGGCAATTTATAAATTCATTATAAGCTGTCATAGTATGAAAATTATTAGAAATAGTAACATCTACGATACCTTGAACCAAAGCATCATTACAAGATGTTTGAAATTTATCTCTTAATTGTTGTTCTGAAAAAACTTCTAATTCAAAGTCTTCTTGAATTAAATTTTTAGCTTTTTGTAGAGTTTTAAAAGTAGATGAAAAAGGAGTAGCTATTTTAATTATTTTTTTTCTTTTCTCGATACGTGAATTCATATTTTTTATTATATACTTTCCTTGATTTTTAAATAAACCAGAATATTTACATTAACCAATTTTTAATAATTCTTTGTTTTAAAGCATCAGGATTTTCAATCATAACATAATCTTTTTCTTCGTTATTATTATTGTTTTGATTTACGTGAAATTCTTTAATTGCTGGGTTTTTCAAAATCTGTTTTGTTATTTGAATTTCTTCACTGTTTTCGTTATTTTTTCTACAAGCTAAAGCTATTGCATAAGATTCTACTAATTCATCTGTAGGTTCTTTATCATTGTCGATATTAGAGCCTATTCTTATAAAATCATCATTATATTTCATAAAAGCGGGCCAATTAGCCATTAAATCAAATTGATCAGGATTTTGTTCAAATTGATGAGGAATTTGAGAAGTTTTCAAAAATTCTAATCTATAAGGGTTTTTAATATCAGAAAAATTCAAACTTAATTTTTTTGTCTTAATAATAGAATCTTGAATTTGAATAAGATTTAAATTTTTTAACAATAAAAGTGAACGCGAAGTATCACAAGGTTCTATATAAGAAAAAGCCACAGCCAACAACACTTTTAAATTTTTATGTTTTTTGACTTCGTCTAAATTCCAAAGTTTTTTTGAATTTTTTTTATTACAATATAAACCGTATTTAGAATGGTAAAAAGGTTGTACGTAAGCTAAAGTTTCTTTGTTCTGCGATTTTAAACATTTATTAAAATTTTTTAAAACATGCACATTAGCATAAATAAGACCATCAACCGTTCCGTTTATAAGTAGTTCGCCACTTTCTTCAGTGAAATTAGTTTTAATAACTTGAAGATCTATGCCCTGCGAAGCATATAATTCCTTTGCTTTATTTAAAGTATTTATAACACTTTGAATAGGGCTAGCTATTTTAATTATTTTTTTTTTACAAAAACAATTCATATTATTTTAAACTTCTCCTTATTTTTTTTAATAAAATAAAAAATAATTACAAAAATAAATATTTTTTTATTTAAGTCAAATTATTTAACTATATTTTCAAAATTTTAAAAACATTATTTTTTTATAACATTGCACTTTATAACTTTTCATATTATAAATAAAATTATCAAATAAACAAATCTGGGCGCCAAAGAGGCCTAAATATCGAGCTATCTAACCAATAGCCAGTGCCGATAAACACTGAATGGATATGGTCGGTCCGTTAAACGAAAGAATAATGGATTACAGCAGACCATAAAAGCGGATTGAGACGAAGTAGTTAGTCAAGAGGATACCGCCACCAAATTGTCCCATGGATAAGCCTGAAATGGTCTAAGAAGGAAAGCAGATGTAATCTTAGAACCTAATACGCAAACTACTGAAGCCGTATAGTCCAGAGTCTAACAGGATATATTATTTGTCTTGGTTAGTTTATCTAATTAACAGAAAGCCTGGAATCTCACCGACAGTCAGGAAAGACGTTAAAACATAAGCGGTTACTTCACCTAAAGGACAAAGGTAGATATTTAGAGTAACTTGGAGAATCCTAAAAGCTAGTTATTTAATTAACAAGTCAAGGAATAAATGCCGAGACGCTCAAGGATAAAGAAGCTATTTAATAGTCGTGGATAATTCAAAGTTAACATTGGAATATGCTAACAAAATGACCCACCAGGGCGAAGGTTAATAACCTTTACAAGGCGAAAGTAGCTAGTAATTTACTATTTATTCACTGTAATCAAGGAAGGAGTTGATAAATATGTCAACAACTGTTTCAAATGAAACTAAGCTTTCGCGAACATTGAATAAGATCCTATATTGTTCTACAAATAACTATCCTCTAAAAAGAGAATTACAGCAAGGAATGAATAATCTACATAACACGTTAATTGCATTTAACAAAATTGCAACCAACAAAGGTGCGGGTACACCTGGAATTGATGGTAATACAATTGACAGTCTCAATCTTAAAAAATTAGAAAGATATCACAAGGAATACATCAGTAACAAGTACAATCCAAAGCCTGTTAAAAGAATATTCATTCCCAAAGACAACGATAAGGTTAGACCTCTTGGAATACCTACCATAAAAGATAGAATAGTCCAAAGAAGCCTTGAACAACTCTTAACTCCTTATCTTGAAAATCAATTCTTAGAATGGAGTTTTGGATTTAGAACCAAAAAATCCTGTCTTGATGCAATCAAACGCGTCAAACAGAGATTTAAGGGAATTGATTATATCATCAAAATTGACCTTAAAGGTTATTTTGACACAATCAATCATGAAACTCTTATGAAAACCTTGACGAAGTTTATACGCAAGAATAAAACTCTTTCAACCATTAACAAGTGGTTAAAAGCTGGGTTCATGAAAGATGGCATCAAATACGAATCTTTATCTGGTTCTCCACAAGGAGGAATCATCTCCCCATTACTTGCCAATGTATATTTACATTACATTGACATCAAAATGGACGAACTAATTAAAGAAGGAACACCAATAAGGAAAGCAAACCCAGGATATGGAAAAACATACCGTCAGGGAATGCATCATAAATTGGGGATTGATAGTCAAATTAACCTAAATCCAAAAACAAGAGTTGAATATATCCGATATGCCGATGATTTTATCATAGGAATTAAAGGGAAATATGACAAAGCTGAAACTATTAAAAACCAAGTGACTCAATGGCTAGAACAAGATTTAAAACTGACAGTTAGTAAAGATAAATCAAAAATTGTAAAAGCCAATAAGGGCACAAGGTTTCTATCCTACATGATTAGGGTAAATCCAACCAGTAGTAAACTCACCGAAAAAACCCACAAAAAATCCCTAAACGGTCGGGTACAAATCCAAGTTCCCAAAGCAAAAGCCAAGGAATATGGATATGAATACAATTGGTTAAGAAGAGGAAAGGTTAAGCATGATGAAACATTAGCAAATAGGGACGAATTAGAAATAATACGCACTTATAAGACAATCGTACGTGGAATCATCCAATACTTTTGTTTAGCTAACAATCTAAATGCATTAACCCATCTAACCTATCTAGCTGAGTATAGTTGTTTGAAAACTTTGGCAAGGAAACACAAAACGGCAATTGCCAAAGTGCGAAAAAAGTTTAATCGTAGCACAACTTGGTCAATTCCTTATTTAAACAAAGGGAAAACCAGATATGAGTCATGGATTGTTTACCCTTGGGATAAGATTAAGAAAATGCGTAGTTGTAAGAAAAATCCCGATATCATCATCAATCCTTATCTATTCCAAGGTCGTACGAATCTAACAGACCGCCTTAAAGCGGAAATATGTGAGAAATGCGGCAAAACAACCCAACTTCAAATCCATCACATTGGTACGGTTCGCAATGAAAACCGCAAAAGCGTGATGAATAAGAGTACAAAAGTGTTATGCATAGATTGTCATAGAAATATTACGAACCAACAAATGCATGATATCAGATTAAATAACAAAATAAAAGAACAAAAAAGAATAAATAGCTAATCAGCCGTAAGGCAAAATTAGTTCTCGAAAGGGAGTAAATTATGGAAAGCCGTATGCTTGGAAACTTGCTCGTACGGTTTGGACGGGGGCTGATTGTAATACATACAATGGAAACACAAATCCCATTGTTGAAACGCAATTAATCTATCCGTATAAATTAATATTATTAGAATCAAAAATTTTGAAAATATAGTATCATCATTTGAATGAAATCAAAAAATTTCTTTATTCAAAAAAATTTTTTCGAATAAAGATAAAAAAAGTCCATTAAATGTTCTTCGTTTATTTATGTTATTTTTGATAATAAACGTAAAAATTAAAAATAATAAAATATTCTTACATTTCCGATTATAACAAAAACAAAAGCAAAAAACAAGGATAAAATATATAAAATATATAAAATATATAAAATATATAAAATATATAAAATATATAAAAATAAATAACAAAAACATTTACAGTTATAGTTTTTTTATAACGCCTTCAACTAACCATATCAATTCAATGTTTATCGACACTGGTTATTGGTTAGATAGCATGATATTTAGGTTTTTTCGGTGTCCTTTAAATTTATATTAATTGTTATTGTGATTACTGCAATTATAGGAATTTTAACAACAAATTAGTTATTACATCACTTTGTTTTTTAGCCTTATTTTAGAGATTATCTATATTAGAATTTGCTTATATTTATCGTATTATTTATAATTCTTTCGACTCAATCCGCTCCTAGAATTTACTGTAATTATTTATTCTATTTTTTCATTTAGATAACCGATTTTATATTGTCAAAGATTTTTACTACTTTGGCAAATGGTTAATTTAGTTAATAATAGCATCTTTACTACCCTAAAACAATGTAAATATGTCAAATTTTGAAAAAAATTAAAATATAGGCAAAAACTTACTATTTTAGTTTAGATAAAATCTATAATGAGTTATAATAATAATGTGTTTGTTTTTAACTATGAACTAAATGAAAAATATTCGTAGAATATTAAATGTATAAACAATAGAAATGTTTTAAAATGGGTTTTAATATTTATGCCAAAAAACGTTATATTTACTTTATTCTAATGTTTTTGATTACTTTATTATTTGCAATAATTTCTGCTTTTAATTTTTTTTATGTAGATAATCTAACAAATGAATCAGTTTCTATAAGTCAAATTTTAAAACCAGAAGAAAAAATGATTTGTCTTGATAAAAAATTAGAAAAGCCAAATTTAGAACTTGAAGCAAATTCAAACTTTCAGCTAAAAAATTTAGAAAAAAGTAAAGATGATATCGATCAAAAAATAATTAACGAAATCAAGAACTTTAAAAAAAAAGGAATTAGTGTTTACGAACTCAAACAAAAAGGCTATACCGCTTGTCAATTAAAAAAAGCTAAATTTTGTGCTAAACAATTAAAACAAGGAGGTTTTAGTATACAAGAGTTAAGATTGGCTGAATACCAAACAAAAGCTTTGAAAAAAGCCGGTTACACTCCTCACGAAATGATCGAAACAGGATATACTCCTAAAGATTTGAAAAACGTTTATACCCCAAAAGAACTGATCGAACTTAAACTTGATAATAAAATTTTTCAGCAAATCGGTTATCAAGCCAAAGATTTCAAAAAACACTTTGTTGAATTGAGTGAATTAGAACAAAATGGCTACACTATTTTTAATTTAATTCAAATCGGATATACCCCTTTAGAACTAAGGTTCAAATATACAATTAATAGAATTAAATTAGAAGCTGGTCTTAATCTTTTACAATTAAAAAAAGCTGGCTTCAGTGTTAAAGAACTAATGCTTTATCTTGGTGTTGGCCCGCAAGAATTACATGATGCAGGTTTTAGTGCAATACAATTCAGATATGCTTTATTTCCGCTATATGGTTTCAAAGCGATCGGTTATACTCCGCAAGAATTACATGATGCAAATTTTAGTGCGCGCGACTTAAAAGAAATGGGTTTTAGTTTGGCTGAATTAAAACTAGCTTCATATTCAATCAAAGAATTATTAAAAGAGGCTAATTTCAGTTTACAAGAATTTCGAGAAACCGGTTATACTCCGCAAGAATTAAATCAATATGGTATTTCTATCTTACAATTAAAAGAAGCTGGTTATTTAATTGAAGAATTAAAAAATCTACGTTTTACTGCTCAAGAATTAATCGAAGCTGGTTATACGCTTGATGAATTAAAAGAAAAAGGATTTTCTTTGGAACAACTTTTATTTGCTGGAGTAAAAATTAAAGACTTAATGAATGCCAACTACACTCTCCAAGATTTTAAAAACGCTGGTTGTACCATTAAAGAATTAAAAGAAGCCGGTTTTACAATTCATGAATTAATTCAATTACCGAACATAGGTTTAGAGTTAAGAGAACTTAAAATTACTCCTCAAAAATGCTTAAACCTTAATTGTTCGTCAAAATTAATCCAAGAGTTTGGGTATTCGTCACCAGAACTAAAACGAATAGGACTTTCATTTAACATTGCTCGCGATGGTTTTATTAAAAATATTACCCAATTTGATCCGAAAACTGGCAACAAAATTAGAACTAACTTTTTTGATAGTTCGCACAAAACTTGTTTGATTGATGTTTATGACACTTTAGGTAAACTTTCTAAAACTTATAAACCTAACAAAAATATAAAATAATCGAAAAAAAGGGCAAAATGAAAACTTAATTTTTATAAATTGAAAAAATTATTAGTATTATTTGGTTGTTTTTTTAAAAATTGTTCCTTTTGACATTAAAAAAGGTATAATGTTATTGATGTTTATTTTTTTTAATTTTTTTCTTTATCTTTTCTTGAGAAAAAAAATTAAAAAAATTGACTAAGTGATTAAATCATGAGTTAATTAAGAGTTAATTTTGAAAAATATTTAAATTAAAAGAAAAAAAATAAAAAAAAGGAATTAAAATCATTATGTTTAATTTTTTAAAAAAAATATTTAATTCTTCTAAATCATCCTTAAGAAAAGCTAGAGTGATAGCCAACAAAGTCCAAAATCTAAGTGAAAAAATGTCTTTATTGCAAGATAGTGATTTTGTTATTAAAACTAATGAATTCAAAGAAAGATATCAAAAAGGAGAAAGTTTAAACCAATTATTACCTGAAGCTTATGCTTTAGCTAGGGAAGCTGCTAAAAGAGTAACAGGACTAACACCTTATTATGTCCAAATCTTAGGAGCTATTATTTTACATCAAGGCAATATTGCCGAAATGAAAACTGGGGAAGGTAAAACTTTGACTGCTGTTATGCCTGCTTATCTTAATGCTTTAAGTGGAGAACCGGTTCACATTGTAACAGTGAATGAATATTTAGCCAAAAGAGAATTCGAAGGTAATATTGGTGAAGTTTTTCGTTTTTTAGGTCTTTCGGTTGGACTTAACATTAAAGATAGTGATAACAAAGAGAAACAAAAAGCTTACTTATGTGACATCCTTTATGCTACTAATTCCGAACTTGGATTTGATTATTTAAGAGACAATATGGAAATTGAAGCTGACAACTTAGTGATGAAACGACCTTATAGTTACGCTATCGTCGATGAAGTAGATTCTATTTTAATCGATGAAGCGCGTACACCTTTAATCATTTCTCAAAGCGTAAAAGAAACTAAAAATTTATATAAAGAAGCTCAGCGTTTTGTAAAAACTCTCAAAAGCCAACATTATTTGGTTGAATTAGAAAGCAAAACAATTGAATTAACTGAAGAAGGTATCAATAAAGCCGAACTTTTTTTTCAAATTGAAAACTTATATAATGTCGAGCATGCCTCACTTCTTCATCATATCAAAAACGCCTTAAAAGCTTTTTTTACGATGCATAAAAATAAAGACTATTTAGTAGATAATAATCAAGTTTTAATTATCGATCAATTCACTGGACGAGTTTTAAGAGGACGTCAATTTAGTGATGGTTTGCACCAAGCTTTAGAAGCTAAGGAAGGAGTTTTAATCAAAGAAGAAACTTCTATTGGAGCAACTATCACCTACCAAAATTTTTTCCGTCTTTATCGTAAATTATCTGGAATGACAGGAACTGCTAAAACCGAAGAGGATGAATTTAGAGATATTTATAATATGGAAGTCATCGAAATTCCTACTAACGTTCCTATGATTCGGATTGATGAACCAGATTTTATTTTTATTTCAATGAAAGAAAAATATGATGCTTTAATTGAAGAAGTATTAGAAAGACATAAAACAGGACAACCAATCTTAATTGGAGCAACTACGGTTGAAGTTTCTGAAATTATTTCCAAAAAACTTAAAAAACATTTAATCAAACACGAAATCCTTAATGCCAAAAACCATTTTAAAGAAGCTGATATTATCGCCAAAGCTGGATTAAAAAACTCAGTTACAATAGCTACCAATATGGCAGGAAGAGGAACTGATATTCGCTTAGGTGAAGGCGTTGTTGAATTAGGAGGTTTGGCGGTTTTAGGAACAGAAAGACATGAATCAAGAAGAATTGATAACCAATTAAGAGGACGTGCCGGTCGTCAAGGAGATCCTGGTTATTCTCGCTTTTTTATTTCCAGCGAAGACGAACTAGCTCAAAGATTTGGTGGAAATAGAATAGAAAAAATTATTTCTTTTTTGCAACAAATTAATACTAATGATAAAAAAACCTCTTCTAAAATGGTAACTAAATTTTTTACCAAAATCCAAAAAAAAGTCGAATCTTCCAATTTTGATTATCGGAAATATCTGTTAAAATACGACGATATTTTACGAATTCAAAGAGAAATTATCTACGGTCAAAGAAAAGACATTCTAAATAGCCTTGAACCAGAAAAAATAGCTTTTAATTTGGTTGAAAAAACTATTAATCAAGCTATGCTTCCTTATTTTTCCAATCAAAAAAACCCTAATCAAGCCGAAGATTTAATTCTTTTTTTAGAGAAAAACTTTTTTGCAAAAAATACTTTTGATTTAAAAGAAATACAAGCGATATTTAATAATTCTAAAAATAAAAGTTTAGTTGAATTTAAAAAACACTTATTAGATAAAATTACTGTTATTTTTGAAAACCAAAAAGCTGTTTTCGCAAAAGAAGAGGAACAAAATCAATATTTTGCTCAAGCTCTAAGATGGATTATGTTAAAAATAATCGATACTCATTATAAACGTCATATTAATGATATGAGTATTTTAAGGCAAGGAATTGGCTTTGTTAGTTACGGACAACAAGATTCTTTCATTGAGTACCAAAAAGAAGGACAAATCTTTTTCAATAAAATGATTCATCAAATAGCTACAGATATCACTACTACGGTTTTAAAATTTTCTTTTGAGCAAAGTTTCCAAAAAATGCCAAAAGAACAAAAAATAATTTTAAATGATAGCAGTTCAGACAAAAATATCACCAAAAAAAGAAGAAAAGTGCGCGTTACTAAAAAACCTTGGAATTAATTTATGGAAAAATACGAAATTAATCAAAAATTAGAAAACATTTCCCAAAACCTTAAAGATTTAAAAACCGCTCTTAATTTAACCAAAACTAATCAAACTTTGCAAAAACTTAACGACTTGATGCAAAAGCCATCTTTTTGGAATGACCCCCAAAAAGCAATTAAAATTAACCAAAAATTTAATGACTTGCAAGAAAAAAAAGATATTTTAACCACTTTAGAAAATAATTATCAAGATTTAGTAACTTTTTTTAATTTAGAAGATGACCAAAATAATGAAACTGCTTTTTTAGAAGAAGAATTAAAAAACCTAGCCCAAGCAGTTTCGGATTTTAAAATTAAAATTTTTTTAAATCAACCATATGATAATGATAATGCTATTTTAATTTTTCACCCTGGAGCAGGCGGAACCGAATCGCAAGATTGGTGCGAAATGCTGTTTCGCATGTATCAAAAATACGCAATCAAAAAGAATTTTAAAACAGAAATCCTTGATTATCAATCTGGAGATGAAGCTGGGATTAAATCGGCTACTTTATTAGTCAAAGGCGATTTTGCTTACGGTTATCTAAAGGCTGAAAAAGGAGTACATCGCTTAGTTAGGGTTTCTCCTTTTGATTCTAATGCCAAACGACACACTTCTTTTGTTTCTTGTGATGTGTTACCTGAAATCAAAGATGAAATTAAGATTAATGTCAAACCAGAAGATTTAAAAATCGATGTCTTTAGAAGTAGTGGCGCTGGCGGACAACACGTCAACACGACCGATTCAGCAGTAAGAATTACCCATTTACCAACCGGATTAGTTGTTGGTTGTCAAAATGAACGAAGTCAAATTAAAAACCGTGAAAAAGCTTTACAAATGTTAAAAACCAAGTTATTTCAATTAGCTTTGAAAGAACAAAAAGAAGAAACCGTTAAACAATTCCAAAGCGATCAAAAAGAAATTGGCTGGGGTTCACAAATTAGAAGTTATGTTTTTCATCCTTATAAAATGGTCAAAGACCACCGCACTAATCAAGAAAATTTTCAATTAGAGCAAGTAATGGATGGCAATCTTGATGATTTTATTAACGGTTATTTAACTAAGATCCCTATAAATAAAATTAGTTTTTAAAAATTGAAAAAATAATAAAAAAGCTTGACAATTAACATTTTTTATGTAATAATATTTAGTAAGAAATTGTTAATTTCAAAAATTAATTCAAATTAAAAAAATGAAAGTAGGTTATTATTAATAATGGCTATTAAAATGCGTTTACAACGTTTTGGAGTACACAAAAGACCTTTTTATAGGGTTGTTGCTAGCGAGTCTAGAAACGCTAGAGATGGTAAATTTTTAGAAATTTTAGGCACTTATGACACTATTTTAAACATTATCAAATTAGATCACAATAAAATTCAAAAATGGCTATCAGACGGCGCTCAAATGACAAAAACAGTAAAAAAAATATTAAAAAAAGATAAATTTGTCACAAACTCTCAAAGCACTGAAAAATAAATTTTTTAACTTATCAACATAACGAAAGTAACGTTAAATTATGATTATCGAAATTATAACCATTTTTCCTCTCTTTTTTAAAAGTTTTTGTGATAATTCTATCATCAAAAGAGCTTTAGAAAAAAACAAAGTGCAAATAAAGATACATGATTTAAGAAAATACAGCGTTAATAAACATCATCAAGTAGATGATTGTATTTATGGAGGAGGAGCTGGAATGTTGCTTTCTTTTCCTCCTTTTTTTGATTGTCTTCAAAAAATTAAATCTCCTAAAAGCAAAGTTATTTTATTATCACCTCAAGGAATAATTTTTAATCAATCGCAAGCAACTGATTTTGCTTTAAAAGAGTCTCATTTAATTATTTTATGTGGTAACTATGAAGGGATTGATGCAAGAATTTTAAAATACGTCGATCAAGAAATTTCAATAGGTGATTATGTTTTGACCGGAGGAGAGATTGCTGCAACTGTTGTAGTTGATGCTATTGTGCGCCTTCTTCCTGGGGTTATTAATCAAGAATCTTATCTTTCTGATTCACACCAACAAGGATTGTTAAAATTTCCTCAATACACAAGACCACAAAGTTACCAAAACCAAGAAGTTCCTTCGGTTTTATTATCTGGTAATCATGAAAAAATAAGGATTTGGCGAGAAAAAGAAAGTTTAAGAATTACTTTACAAAAAAGACCAGATCTTTTGAAAAAAAAACAATTAAGTTCAAAAGAAAAAGAAATTTTAAAAGAAATTAAGCAAGAATTACAAAACATTTCCTAAAATAAACCAAAGGAGAAAAAACATGTCTCAATTAAAAGGACAAAGTTTAATAGAATCAGTTAACCAACATCAACTTAAAGAAATACCTTTTTTTAAAGCTGGAGATATTGTTCAAGTTTTTATTAAAATCGATGAAGGGAATCGCAAAAGAGTTCAAATCTTTGAAGGTTTAGTCATCAAACGTCAAGGCAGATTGATGTCAGAAACTTTTACTGTTAGAAAAATATTTGCCGGAGTAGGGGTTGAACTTACTTTTCCTGTGCACTCCCCTAATAACGAAAAAATAGAAGTGGTTCGTCGTGGAATTGTTCGTCGTGCTAAGTTGCATTACGTTCGTAACCTGTCTTCTAAAGCTTCTCGTATTAAAGAAAAAAGATAACTTTTTTCAAATTTATTAAAACATATTTTTAATACTTACCATTATAAAACAGGGGGAGATTTTAAATGTCTTTTTATGAAGAATTAAAGTGGCGAAATTTAATTAAAGATTGCAACAATGAAGAAGAATTAAAACAGCTTTTAGATCATGGAAAAATTAAATTTTATTGTGGTTTTGATCCAACTGCTGATTCTTTAACTGTCGGTCATTTAGTTCAAATAACAATGATATTGTTATTACAACAACAAGGACATTTACCTGTTATTTTAGTTGGTGGAGCTACTGGTTTAATTGGCGATCCGAAAGAAACAGAAGAAAGAAAATTATTATCTTTAGAAAAGTCATTAAAAAACGCTCAAAGCATTGAAAAACAATTCAAAGCAATTTTATCTGATCAAAGAATAGAATTTGTCAACAATTATGAATGGCTTTCTAAATTAGATGTAATTACTTTTTTAAGAAAATATGGTAAACTTTTTAACCTTAATTATATGCTAGCAAAACAAACGGTAGCTAAAAGATTATCTTCTGGTATTTCTTTCACTGAATTCACTTATATGATTTTACAATCCCTAGATTATTACTATTTATATAAAAATCACGGTGTGCAGTTGCAATTAGGTGGATCTGATCAATGGGGCAACATTACAAGTGGTTTAGAATTGATTAGAAAATTAGAAGTAAAACATAATGCTTTTGGCATCAGTACTCCTCTTTTGTTAAATGCTAACGGCACTAAATTTGGCAAAAGCGAACAAGGTGTCTTGTGGTTAAATCCCGAAAAAACTTCTCCTTATGAGATTTATCAATATTTTTTAAATGTTGGTGATGCAGAAATTATTAATTATTTAAAAACCCTCACTTTGATTTCAAAAAAAGAAATTTTAGAACTAGAAAAACAAACCTTGCAAAATCCTCAAAAACGTTTAGGCCAAATGGCTTTAGCTAAAAACATCATTAATTTAATTTATTCTCCGAAAGTTTTACAAGATTGTCTAAAAACTAACGAATTATTATTTTCTAACAAAAAAAAGGTTTTAATGCAAGAAGATTTTCTTTTGTTAGAAAAAACTTTATTTTGTTATTCGACTCAATTAGATTCTATTTTCTTAGTTGATGCTTTGGTTAAAACAAAATTAACGACTTCAAAAAGTGAAGCACGTGAGTTTATCAAAAAAGGTAATATTAAAATCTTTAACCAACAGATAAAAAATCCTGACTACCTAATCACCAAAGAAACTACTTTATTTAATAAATACATACTTTTGAAAAAAAGTAAAAAAAACAATGCTTTGATTTTTTTTAATTAATTGAAGCATTTTTTTAATTTATTTTAATATTTTTTTCAAATAAAGAAGGTTTAATAATAATGTCAACAAACCCTTTTCGCTCTCTTTTTCCGCTTCTTGTAACTAATCCTAAGCTTGTTTATTTCGATAATGCAGCTACCTCTTTGAAACCTAAAAAAGTCATAGATGAATTAACTTCTTTTTATAATGATAACGGCATGAGCAATAAATCTTTTCAAAATACTTTACTATTAGATGAAACAAGAAAAAAAACCGCTAAATTTCTTAATTCTTCGTCTGAAGAAATTATCTTTACCAAAGGAACAACCGATGCGCTTAATTTGTTAGCGCAAAGTCTAGGCGAAACACTCCAAGAAGGTGATGAAATCATTACGTCAGAATTGGAACATAATTCTTCGATTTTACCTTGGGTACAACAATCTAAGATTAAAAAAGCCAAAATTAAGTTTATTCCTTTAAATGATCAAAACGAAATCACTGTAAAAAATTTTGCCAAAGTTTTAAGTGATAAAACTAAGATAGTAGCTTTAACTCATGTTTCTAATTTATTAGGGTATACCACTCCAATCAAAGAAATAACCTCTTTAGCTCATCAAAAAAATGCTTTAGTTATTTTAGATGCTGCTCAGTCTGTTGCTCACATGCTAATAGACGTCAAAGCTTTAGATGTTGATTTTTTAGCTTTTTCAACTCATAAATTATATGGTCCTTTTGGAGTAGGAGTTTTATTTGGTAAAAAAAATCTTTTAAAGAAATTAAAACCAACTTTTTTTGGTGGCAATTCGATTCAAGAATTTTCTTTAAAAAAGATTGCTTTTGCCGATTCTCCTTATAAATTTGAATCAGGAACGCTTAATATTTCAAGCATTATTGCTTTTAAAAAAGCTTTGGAAATGATTGAAGAAATTGGCTTTCAAGCAATTCAAACATTAGAAAAACAAATTCATCAAAAAATGATGCAAGAGTTACAGAAACTTCCTCAAATAACAATTTATAATCCCCAAGCTGAAAATATTATCACTTTTAATTTGCATAAAATTCATGCCCATGATGTTGAATCTTTTTTAGCTCAAGAAAATATTTATATAAGAACCGGCAGATGTTGTGCTTTTTTAACTGCCAAAAAAATAAAACAATCTAGTGTAGTGCGTATTTCTATAGGAATACATAACAATGAAGAAGATGTTGATATTTTTATTGAAAATTTAAAAAAAGTTCAAGCTTTTTTTATGACAGTTTCTTAAAAATTAAAAAGGGGAGTAAGATGTTAGAGACAAATAAATTATATCGTGATTTAATCATGAAACATTATCAAAACCCCCATAATTGGGGTTTGTCTAAAGATGATGATTTTATCAGTTTATCTTATAAAAATGCTTCTTGCGGGGATTCAATTATTTTACAAATTAAACTTTTAGATCAAAAATTAGTAGATATTAAATACGAAACTCAATCTTGTGCTATTTGCAAGGCTTCAGCTTCTTTAATGTCGATTTACTTAAAAAATAATTCCATTAAGGAAGGTTTGACTAAAATCAATAATTTTTTAAATATGATTAATAACGAATTCTTAGATGAACTACAAATGGAAAAAGATTTATTATTGTTTAAACAATTTAGTCATTTCCCAGGAAGAAGAACTTGTATTTTGCTCCCTTGGAAAGCTTTGCAAAAAATAATTATCAATAATTAAACAAAAGACCACTTTGAAAGTGGTCTTATTTTTTTAGCTTTTAAACTCTAGCAATTCCTAGTTTTTTTTGTACTTTTTTGATTTTTTCAGATGCAATCAAGCGAGCTTTTGTAGCTCCAGCTTGTAAAATTATATCTAATTGAGGACTATCAATTAATTGATAGAATTTTTGTTGTAAGGGGATTATAAATTCTATAATCGACTCATAAACTTTATCTTTTAAATCTTTATAAGAAGATGATTGAAATTCTTTTTCAACTTCTAAAACACTAGCTTGCCTTAAGGAGGCATAGATAGTTAAAAAATTTGAAATACTGGGCTTATTTTGTGGATCATATTTAATTATTTTTTCAGAATCAGTCACAGCTTGAGCAATTTTTTTCTTAATTGTTTTAGGATCATCTAAAAGTAAAATATAATTTTTATTATTTTCGTTATCGCTTTTACTCATTTTTTTTAAAGGATTTTGTAAAGCTTTAATTTTAGTCCCCAAAGAATTAAAAAATGGTTCGGGCACTGTAAAAGTGTCTCCATATAAACGATTAAACCTAATAGCTATTTTTTTAGTTAGTTCTAAGTGTTGTTTTTGATCTTGACCGATTGGTACTAAATTGGCATCATAAATTAAGATATCAGCCGCCATCAATGTCGGATAGGTAAATAAAGAAGTCCTAATGGCATCATTATTTTGTTGACTTTTTTCTTTATATTGAATCATTCTTTGAAGTTCACCAAAATAAGCATTGCATTCCAAAAGATAACCTAAATAAGGGTGTTCAATGATTTCTGATTGGACAAATAAATTTATTTTGTCTGGCTCTAAACCTGAGGCCAAATAAAGAGCTGCTACTTTTTTGATTTCTCTTTTTAGTTTTTCTGGTTCTTGATAAAAAGTAAGAGCATGTAGATCAGCAATAAAAAGATAAAACTCAAAGTTTTTAAAATTTTTTTGCAATTGGAGCAAAGGTTGTAAAACGCCGATATAGTTGCCTAAAGTTAAATCCGCTGTTGGTTTTATTCCTGATACTAATCTTTTTTTTTGGATCAACCCAAATTCCTCCCTTTTTTGTGTTTACTTTTAAAAAAGATTGTTAAAAAATTAATAAAGATGTTTTTATTAACTTTAGAGCGACTACGGAAATCTTCTTTAGTGACGTGTTTTTCTTGTTTGGCTTCTACGATTTTATTAGCCGCAATCACCCCTAAGCCATCAAGACAAAGTAAAGGCATTCTCAAACAATTATGATTTTCTATTTGAAAAACATCAATATCTGATTTGTTAAAATCGACACTTAAAAATTTAAAGCCACGTTGCAACATTTCTTTAGCAATTTTAAGAGTATTAATTAAAATTTCATCTTTAGCTTTGATTTGTTTATTTGCTTTTAATTTATTTAAAGCCTCTATTTTTTTAGTGACAGCAACAACATCATTGCTGATCATAATTTTATGATCAAATTGTTCTGCGCGTTTAGAAAAATAACCACTATAAAACAGCAATGGCGCATGCACTTTGAACCAAATTTTATAAAGAATCTAAAAGATTTTCTTGTTTGATTTGTTCAAAGATGTTTTTATTAACTTTAGAGCGACTACGGAAATCTTCTTTAGTGAAAAGTTTTTCTTGTCTGGCTTCTACGATTTTATTAGCCGCAATCACCCCTAAGCCATCAAGACAAAGTAAAGGCATTCTCAAACAATTATGATTTTCTATTTGAAAAACATCAATATCTGATTTGTTAAAATCGACACTTAAAAATTTAAAGCCACGTTGCAACATTTCTTTAGCAATTTTAAGAGTATTAATTAAAATTTCATCTTTAGCTTTGATTTGTTTATTTGCTTTTAATTTATTTAAAGCCTCTATTTTTTTAGTGACAGCAACAACATCATTGCTGATCATAATTTTATGATCAAATTGTTCTGCGCGTTTGGAAAAATAACCACTATAAAACAGCAATGGCGCATGCACTTTGAACCAAGCAATTCTTAAAGCCATAATCACATAAGCAGTCGCATGAGCTTTCGGGAATAAATATTTGATTTTTTCAGCTGAATCAATATACCAATCTTCAACTTTTCCTTGCATCAGTGATTTATAGTTTTGCCATTTTTCGATATCACTTTGCGGTTTACCTTTACGAATGAATTCCATAATGTCAAAGGCTTTTAAAGGTTCGATGCCTTTTTCTTGTAAATGCAACATAATATCATCACGACACCCAATAATATTATCAAAAGATATTTTTTTATTTTTGTATTTCTCAAAATCACCAGTCTGACTAATAATATCTTTAGCGTTTTGATTCCAAACATCAGTTCCATGAGAAAGACCAGAAATTTTAACTAAATCAGCAAAATTAATAAAATTTTTATGATTTTTTTTGATATCTTTTAACATTTGCTTGACAAAAATAGTTCCAAATTCTGGAATCCCTAAAGAATCAATCGTAATTATTTCATTTTGATAAGAAGTTATTTTAAGATCTTCGGAAAATAATTTATAAATTTGACGATCATCTAAAGGAATATCTTGAGCTTTATCAAAAGGGAATTTATTTGGATTTAATTTTACATAATCCATCAAAAACTTAATCATCATAGGATCATCATGGCCTAAAATATCTAATTTAAATAAATTATTCTCAAATGAATGATAGTCAAAATGAGTAGTTTTCCATTGGGAATTAACATCATTAGCTGGAAATTGAATTGGAGTGATTTCATAAATATTGTGATTAGGTGGAACGATGACAATTCCGCCTGGATGTTGCCCAGTAGAACGTTTTACCCCTTCAATCTTGCTTGTGATTTGCAATATTTTTTGTTTTCGCCAATTTCTTTGGGTTTCTTCAATAAAACCCATGACATAACCATAAGCATTTCTTTTTGCGATTGTTTGAATGGTTCCAGCTCGAAAAGCATTATTTTCACCCATCAAACTCTTGATATAATTATGGGCTTGCATTTGATAATCACCTGCAAAATTAAGATCAATATCGGGAGTTTTGTTGCCTTCAAACCCTAAAAAGGTTTCAAAAGGAATATCATGACCATCTTTTTTCAAAGGAGTTTGACATTTAGGACAATCTTTATTTTCCAAATCATAGCCTGAAAAAACTTTATCTAAGGCTTCGTTGTAACTTTGTTCTTCCAAAAGGCCATATTTAATTTTTTCTTCTGGGTTTAACTTAACAATGGTGTGTTTACAATTAGGACAACGATAATGCGGTTTTAAGGGGTTAACTTCAGTAATCTCTAACATGGTAGCCACCAAAGAAGAACCGATAGAACCTCTAGAACCTACCAAATAACCATCATCTAAAGATTTTTTAACTAATAAATGCGATAAATAATAAATAGGAGCAATTTCTTGATTACTTTTTGTGTCGTTTACGTCACCAATAATGTTTTGTAATTCTTGTTTTAATCTTTCTTGAATCAAAGGGTGCGGGTTAGAACCGTATAAATTTTTAACTTTTATATCAATCAAACGTTTAAGTTCTTTTTTAATACTCGGTATATGCAAGGTTTTTTTAAAAGCATCATCTTTTAGCGAAAATAACTCTTCATTGAAGGCTTTAATTCTTTTAATTTTATTATTAAGTAAATGGGTGTTATCGATTACAATTTCTTGCGCCAAAACATCATCTTTTAAAAAACTAAAAGCATCAAGCATTTCTTGAGTAGTTAAAAGATGGTTATCAGGCAAATTATGATTGCTGTATTTAGATAATCGGTGCAGACCGCCTCCTACTTGTTTAGCACTGATATAAATTTGACGATAATCTTTTTCCCAAGGATGAATATAATGAACATCTCCGGTTGCAATAACAATTTTATTTTGTTTTTTTGCTTCTTCAATTATTTTAATCAAAGTTGATTGAATAATTTGTTCCCCTTTAACACCTAATTCAAAAATTAAATGTTTATAGGCTTGAGGCGGTTGAACTTCAATATAATCATAAAAAGAGATGGCTTCTTCTAATTTTTGGTTATTACCATTTAAAGCTATATCAAAAATATCACTATTGTAACAGCCACTTCCAATCAGAAGTCCTTTTCTATATTTTATCAAACTCGTTTTTAAAACTCTTGGAGTTTTATAAAATCCATTTGTCAAAGCCATACTTAAAAGTTCAAAAAGATTGCGATAACCTTTTTGATTAGCTGCTAAAATGTTGATATGATAGGGTCTTTGATATTTAAGGTCAATTGGCTCTTTTAACTCCGAAAAATTAGTAATGATTAAATTTTTAGGATCTTTTTTAGGGTCTGATAATTGATCTATCATTTTGATAAAAACTTCAGCCGTTGCGTTAGAATCACTTAAAGCACGGTGGTGGCTTTCCATTTTGACTTTAAAAACACTAGCTATCCTTTTTAAAGAAAAATATTTTAAAAATTCACTAAAATATCGTTGCGATAGTGGTAATGTGTCGATAATTGGTTGTGGCATATACTCTAAATTAAGTTCTTTGATTTTTTCTTTCAAAAAAGTTATATCAAAATTAGCATTATGAGCCACTAACACACAATCTTTAATAAATTCTAGAAAAGTAGGCAGCACTTGATCGATTGTTTTTTTGCCTACCAACATTTCATCTGTAATATTGGTGATATTAATAATAGTGGAAGTTAATTTTTCTTGTGGATTAATTAAAACTTGAAATTCGTCAATTTTTTTACCTTTTTTAATTTTGACTCCTGCAATTTCAATAATTTTGTCACGAACACCACTAAGACCTGTTGTTTCTAAATCAAATACAACATAGGTTGCTTCTTTTAAATTAAAATCTTGTGTTAAATTATCTTCGATTTGATTAGTAATATAAATCGGTTTTTCTGAAACAAAATCAAGTTCAACCCCATAAATCGGTTTGATCTTCTTATCTTTGGTAAATTCGTAAATTTCGGGATAAGAATAAATACCATCATGATCGGTAAAAGCAATAGCTTTATGACCCCATGCAACTGCTGTTTGTAAATATTCTTTAGCGCTATTAATTGCATCTAGATTCGACATTTTGGTGTGAGTGTGAAATTCAATTCTTTTTTTACCTGCAAACCCATGATCTTTTCTAACTGGAAACAAAGAAGATTCATCTAAAATAGTGATATCTTTTTGATGGAAAAACAAATGGACATCGTCCCAAACGCTATATTGAACTTTGGCTTTAATTTGAATTTTTTGATGCATTTTAATATTGTAATTTAATAATTCTTCTTTTTTTTCTTTTGTCACTCTAGATTTAATTAAAATAGCATCTCTGTCTTCGATCGAAAAGCCATTATTTTCTTCCAAAACACAACTAAAATAAAATTCTTTCCAATTGTATTTACGGAAATTACTTTCTGAAATTAGTTGTGATAAAAGTCCTTCAATTATAAAAGTTTGTTTTGGGTATTTGTAGTCAAAATCGTTAAATTCTTCTTTAGATTTAGGAATATCTTTAATCTTTAGCATTTTTTGTTCATCTTTAAAATTAAAATCGTTTTTAACAAATGTTTGGTAGGTGTTTGGTGGTTTTATTGTTGCTTGTTTTTGAGCAGTTTTGATTTTATTATCTTTTATTAAAATAAAATCGTTTTTTAAACCATAAAAAGAACTAAAAAATTCTTTTAAAAGGGGGAGTTTCTTTTTTAAAACCGAAAACATTTCAGTATCAACAAAAATGACAAATTTTTCGTTTTGAAATTGAATCTGATAATTATCATTTTCAAAAAACTCTAAATCCAAATATTTTTGTTTCAATTTAGCTTGCAGAAGAATGAAACGATAATAACTTTCGGCCAAAGAATCTAAATAATCAAAATTTTTAAAATCGAGACAATAATCAATTGAAATAATGTTTTGGTATTCTGCTGAAATATGATTTTGATATTTGGTTGTAATAAAAAGTTTTAATTTTTGTAAAAAAATCGATAAATCAGAGATCAAAGGTAAGTTTTGAAAACTAATATGTAAAATCCATTTATCTTCGCGACTCACAATTGAAACTTTTGTTAATTGCGGATTTTGAAAATGGTTTTGATCAAAGCTATTTTCTTTGATGAATTGTTGAAATAAATCAATAGACACGCAAATACCACCTAGGCTAATTTTGTTAAAATATAAAACATTTTGCTTGCAAAAAAGATAAAATAAATAAAAAACCACGTGAATCCCATGTGGTTTTTTATTTATTGTTTTTAAAATAATTGTTATGGTACTGATGATCGGACTCGAACCGACATGAGGATTACTCGCTTGATTTTGAGTCAAGTGCGTCTACCATTTCGCCACATCAGCAGTAAATAATATCATATTACTTATATATTATATCAAGAAATTTGATTTATGGGCTTTTTTTTCACAAGAAAACAAAAAAATTTTCGAACTAACAAAAAAAAGAAAATAAAAGAGTTTTTAAAAATTATTAAATAAAAAAAGAGTATTGAAGATGCCTCAATATCGCAGTTATCTAGCTAATATAGTTAGCGCCGATAAACACTAAATGGATATGGTAGGTCAATTATTCGAACATAATAACGGATTACAACAACTCATAAAAGTAGATTGAAACTAGTTAATAGCAAAAATCAGCATGATTTTGTGACCAAATTGTTTCACAGATAAAAGCCTGCAATGGCCTAAGCAAAAAAAACAGATGTAATTAGAAAGCCTAATGCGTAAACTACTGACACGACCAGTCCAGAGTCTAATAAGATATTTCTTGAGTTTTGGTTAGTTTATCAACTAAGCAAAAAAACTAGAATCTCACCGACCGTCAGAAAAAAATACAACAAAATCCAAACGGTCAGTTTGGCTAAAAGACAGGGTAGATATTTAGAGCAACTTGGGAGAGTCCTAAAGGTAGTTATTAAATTAACAGATAAGGGTTAAAAGCCTTATTGCCCAATGATAAAGAGACTTTTTAGTAGTCAGAGGAGTAAAACTTTATTTGGAATAATAAGAAGAATCGACTTTCCAGGACTAAATTGACCACCCTTCATAGAGTAAAAACTTCAACAAACAAAATAAAGTTTGCTGCAAATACAGACTCACAAAGAAAAAATCATATTAAAAGAAGTAAAGTAGAATTAATTAATAAGTTACAAAATAAAAAACTACAATTTGGGGGATAAAACAACTAAGCGTTGAAAAATTTAATGTTTGACAGACAAAAATTTGCCAAAGTTTAAAAAAAGACGTGCGTTTAGAAACTTGCCTGCTACGTTTGGATAAAATCTGATTGCAGCATAGACTTATAAACACACAAACTATTAAAGCACAATTTATCTATCCATATACTACACTCTAAAGGAGTTTAAGATAGTTTAAATGATTTAAAAAAAATTGATGATTTTTTAATTTTAAAAGCCAAAGGGTTAATTATTTTTTTAAATCTTAAAAACAAAAAAACAACCAAAAAGGATAACATGCCCCAAAAAAGAGCCAAAAAAAGAAATTAGAAAAAATTAAGTGTAAAAATAAGCAAAAACGACAAAAGAAAAATAGAAAAAGATAAAGAAAAATAGGTAAATTGAAAAATTTAGAGACAAAAAACTTCACAGAGTAAATCTTGAGTTTTTTACATATTGTATAAGTGTATATTTAATCATTTGATAAGTTTTGATTGACAAAAAACTTATTATGGCTAATTTGTTTATGCAAACAACAAGAAACAAAGAGAAAAATATTAAATTTTGTTTCATCAAAGAATATTTTTTTTGTTAAAATATAATTACAGGATGAAATAGTGCTATAATTGTAAATTTTTAAAATTAGGAGGTTTTATAATTGTTAAAAAAGTTTAATTTTAAACGCAATTATTTAATTGTTTTGATGTTAATTATCTTGTCGTTTGGTAATTTATTCTTCATATCTGGACAAAGGGTTTGGGGTAAAAATAATAATAATGATAATAACCCAAAAAAAACATTAGCGCAAACAGATTGGTTCGAAAATTCTTCAGCAAAAGTAGAAGACTCATTACTTATTTTAGAAAATATAACAAATTCTTTAACTGAAAAAACTAATTTACTAACTTCTAAAGTGATTGAATCAATAAATGAAAACTTTATAGCTTCCTTTCAAGACACAGCACAAAGAAGACTTATTAAAAAATGGATAACGCTTTTAATTGAAGATGTTTTAGGAGTTAATCGATGGTCTGAAGTTGCGGTTACCAATTTTCCAGCAAGACCTCGAGATGGAAATTGGATGAAAGACGCTTTAAAAATGATTGTAAAAAATATCTTTATAACAGCTAAAGCTGCTATTGCAAAATTACAAAGTCCAACATGTAAATTTTTAAACGATCATGCCACAGAAGCAAAAATTATAGAATTTATCGATAGTGATTTAATTTCTCTTTGGGGCAATCCATCAACACCACCTGCCGCACCCCCAACACCATAAATTTAATGATTTCTTGATTTTCTTTTTTTAATACTGCAAAAAAACAAAAAAACTATCTATGGATATATTATTCATTGTTTCAAACGATAGGTAGTTTTTTTATTATATTATTTTAATTCATTTTGTGAAGCATTTATATTTACAAAATCAAAAAAAACAGTTATAATAAGTATAAGGCTTGTTTGTTTAAATTGATGAGTCTATAAAAATATAATGATTTTTTCAAAAAATCAAATAATAAGAAAGGAATTACAAAAATGAAAGATACAAAAAAGAAAAAAATAATTTTAGGAGTAAGTGCAACATTAATAGTTGCAGGAATTATTGGTTTAGTGTGGTGGCTTTGTTTTAATGGAACTGCATTAAGCACTGTCTTTGCTGAAAATCAAAGAGATTTAGGTGAAATAGATGCAAGAAATGAAGAAAATGTTAAAGATGCAGTTTTGAAAAAAACATTTGAGCCAGAGTTAAAAGCTGAACAAAAAAAGAAAGAAAAATTCACAATTATTTTAGATACTGATGCTACCAAAAACCAAGCAAAAGTAAAACATGAAGATTTTACTGGTGAAGTAGAAGTTACATTTACTGTGAGAACTGCTCCTGCTGCATCAACTCCAGCTACATCAACGAAACAAGATTTAAGCAATTTCACAAAACCTACAACTGAAACAATTACTGTTACACAAGCAGAAGTTACAACTCAAACCCAAGACACTTTAAATAAATTCTTAAAACAAGATGGTTCATTAACTGTAGGTACTGATGTAACAATTACATTTAATGTTGAAGGCAGTAACAAAAAAGCAACTATTACTGCGAAAACAGATTCTACTAAAGCAAAAGGTAATGTTGTATTTACTAATGTAACAAAACAATAGTAAATAACACAACTTTAAAGAATAATTAAGATATTTTTATTTTCATCAATACCAAAATTAAGGCTATCTACAAAGATAGTCTTTTTTTGTTTCCCCTTTTTTGGATATTTTTATTTATTCTTGGTTTAATTGGTTTTTTTAATGCTTCTATTTTAGTTTTTATTGTTTTTTCCTTGATTTTGACTTTTTGTGCCTCGAATTTATATTCTTCCGCCCAACGTGCGAATTTTTTCGAATAATTTATGTTTTCGCGCTCCTTGGCTGTAAGGATTTGCAAATTTTTTTCTAATTCTTCAATTTGATTTTTCATTATTTTTTTCTCCTTTCCACAGTTTAGAAAACAAAAAAAGCTAAACTGTTTATTTTAATTTAATAAACAATTTAGCTTGTTTTTTTGTGGATTTATTTTTTGTTTTTAGGTGGTTTCGTTTTTTGGTCCGGTGGGGATTAAAGAACAAATTATTATCGTAAGCATTTCGACTATAACTTTAACCGTTTATAAGTTTTAATTTGGCGGCTGGCAAGCAGAAAAGCATTGCTGCTAAATATTTTGATTCAAGCAACTAGGATAACTATTGCTTTTTTGCGTAAAGAAAGTAAAAACCTAAATTAAATAACATTAAATATAATTTTAAACTAAACTAATTTATCATTAATCAATGATGTTAGAATTATTGATACTACCAACAAAAAAAGAAGCATTAAATACTTGCACAAAAACTAAAACTCAAGCCATTTTTATTCTACAAACAAAAAGTTCAAACTCCCACCTAAGCGACTGTAGATAAACTGATTTATGGGTATTAAATTGTATTTGAAAAAAAAGGCACTATGATTTCAATTATTAATTCTCCTAAAATAAGAAACGAAAAAATTACTTTTATTACCGCAAAAAAACTAAAAACTTTCACAATATACAATCAAGTGAAACAAAAAAAACTAATTTAAGATATTTTTGTGTCCATCAAAAAATTAAGGCTATCTACAAAGATAGTCTTTTTTAACTCTTGTAGTTGAAAAAAATTACTTTTATTAATTATCCAAGTATTATCGGGAGAAAAAAATTATATAATTAAATTGTAATAGTAACTATTACAAATAACACTTTGAAAGAACTAAATGACTAACAAAAAATACTTTTTTTACTTTAAATTAATTTTAATGATTCTTTTGGTTTTGATAACTTGGTCTTTGTTTTGGTGGGTCAATGCACCAATTTATCAATTAGAAAATAAAACTAGCAATCCTACTGCCTTAGAACGCGAAAAAGCCAAAAAAAATTAAACACAAAACTTCGCACCATCCACCTAGAATTGACCGCAAAAGAAAATAGCACCCAGATTATCAATGATTACATCATCTTTGATGTTTTTCCACGAGGAGCAAAAATAAAACAAAATTATCTTTCTAACGGCTCTCGAGCGGAGATCAAAAGAGAAGGCAACCGACAATATGTTTATAATAACGACGGAAAAGTCACCTCTTTACAATATTATAATCCAGATGGAACTAACGCTAATCAGTGTCATTTAATTTATAATTATGCCGGCCAAATTATTGACAAAAAATGTTATCAATCTGATGGAATCCAAGCCAGAAGTTATAAATATACATATAACTTACTAGGACAAATCATTGTTAAACAAGAATACAACCCTCAAAATAGTAATAATTTTAAATATAACTATAGTTACAACGAATTAGGTCAATTAACCCACGTGCAACAATATTGGCCTGATGGGGTGACAGGGATTAAAACTCTTTACGATTACCAACTCGATGATGATATTTAAGCAATTATGATTACTCAAAAATGAAACAAAAAAAGATAATTGCTAAAAACAATTTAAAGCCAATTGCTTTTTTTATCTCTTAAAAAAACATTTACAAACTCACTATTGCACAAAAGTTAAAAAAATGATACCTTGAAGTTTGTTTTATGGCATTGCTAATTATTATGTTAAGTTGCGATAAATCCAAAAAATAAATTAAATTGCAACAAAAACAAAAAAACTACCATCACTTAAAAAAATATGGGTCTGTCTACTAAAAATAGACGACCCGAAAACAAAAATTTAATCAAAAAAATAAGCTTCGTTGTTTTGATTTAACACATCAAAAAAAACCGCTTATATCCAAATTGTTTTATTATAAAGCAGTTTGGTTTTTTTATTATCTAACAACAAACAAAAAGAGGGGTAAGCCAAAATAAGTAATAAGGGTTTTTTTAAAAAAGCAAATTGCAAAAAAAAGCTAAACCATTCAGATAATAAATGACTTAGCTTTCGAATTTATTATTTACCAAATCTAGATAATTTTTATACCTTTTCCAAAATGGATACAAAAAAAGCTAAACTGTTAATTTAGCTTATCGTTGGTTATAAGGGATAAAAAAAATTAATTATCTTTTTTTAAATCTCGTTCTGCTTGAGTTTGGACTAGATAATTAGGAACTAATTGATGGGGATTTGCGACCAAAGTCATAAATTGATAAATGTTATTAAGAGCAATTTTAACAGTTTCGGGGGCAATTAATAAATGCTTGTCATATGTTTTCAAAAAGTCAGCCTTATAACGTTCTTCTTTTAAAACAATTTGGTTATTTTTGAGACTCAAAGCAAAAAAAGAATCATTGCGAGCATCGATTAAAGGAGTTAATTTTTGATAAAGATAACCGCTAGTTAACAAAAGTAAACTACTAATTTGATATAAAGGAATTTGAAGCACAAAAGCAAGCATTTTAGCTGTTAGAACAGCAACCCTAGTGCCTGTATAAGAGCCAGGCCCTACTCCGACTACCAAAAGATCAATTTCTTGTAAGGTGATTTTATTAGCTTGTAAAACTGCATCAATCGAAGGAATGATAGTCGCTACATGGTCGCGGTCAATTAGTTTTTGTTGTAAAGTTTTGATTTGGTTGTCTTGACTTAAAACAACTATTTGACTTTTAGTAGAAGTGTCTAAAATTAAAATGTTTTTTTTAGTCATGATTATCTAATCTTTTCTTAAATATTATTAATTTTAGCTTTTTGCTGGATGATAATTTGACGTTTTTTTTCGTTTAAGGAATTAATTTTGACTAAAACATCAAAATCAGGAAAATAATTGCTACAATCTTTTAGAAATTCAACGATTAAAAAATCTGGTTTGACAAAGTTTTCTAATAACTCTTCCAAAAACTCACATTCCAAGGTGGCACGATATAAATCGAGGTGATAAATATTTCGTAGGCTGGTAAAATAAGTTTTTACGATGACAAAAGTAGGACTATTAACGATTTGTTTTACCCCCAAAGAACTGATTAAACCTTTAGCAAAGGCAGTTTTTCCAGAACCTAAGGTTCCTTGCAACAAAATAATAGTTTTATCAGTTCTTGGAGTTAGTTTTTGTCCAAGCCAAAAGCCTAGTTTTTTAGTTTCTAAAAAAGAATGGGTGATTGTTTCTAAATGGATCATCTTTTGATTTTTTTACCAAGATAAAAAAAATTAATCGTTAATTTGGAAAGCATCTTTGTTTTTAAATACCGACGCTACCGAAACTGCTTTATGACCTGCTTTTAATTTGATGATTTTAGTCCCTTGAGTTACTTTATTTTTAGTTTTTTTAATTTCTTCGATTGACATTCTAACTACTTGTCCTTTGTCAGAAGAAATCATTAGTTCTTCATTGGGGACAACTAACTTAATAGTGATTAATCTACCTTTTTCTTCGCTGAATTTGATCGTTTTAGAACCTTTACCATTACGTGATTGAATTCGGTATTGACTGACATCGGTGATTTTACCAAAACCGTTTTCAGTCATGACTAAAATACTTTGATCTTTTGAATTTTTATCAAAAAGAGCTGAACCAACTAAAAATTCTTTTTCACCTAAACACATGCCTATGACACCCATGCTATTGCGACTAGTTTTTCTCGTATCTGTTTCATTGAAGCAAATAGCGTTACCGTTGTTAGAAGCTAACACAATCCCACATTTGCCGTTGGTTTTGTTAACTGTTAAAACTTCATCGCCCTCTTTTAAGCGAATGGCAATTAATCCTTTAGGTTTGATATTGCGATATTCTTTTAAAAGAGTTTTTTTGACTATTCCTTTTTTAGTAGAAAAGAATAAATATTCTTCTTCTTGGTCGAATCTTTTGACACTGGTAAAAGAAGTTAAAAATTCGCCTTTTTCTAACGCGATTAAGTTAACTAAATGCGTTCCTTTGGTGGTTCGAGAAGTTAAAGGAATGTGGTAGCCTTTTAATTGATAAACTTTACCTTTGTTAGTGAAAAACAAAAGATAATGATGGGTCGAAGTAGTGGTGCAATGTTCTATTAAATCTTCTTCGTAGATTTTTATTCCAGTAACACCTTGTCCGCCTCTTTTTTGTTGTTTATAAGTGTCAACATCAACACTTTTGATATAACCTTCGTTAGTAATCGTCACTACAATCGTTTTTTCTTCAATCAAATCTTCGTCTTTGACATCCAAAGAAGCATCAAAATTAAGAACAGTTTTTCTTTCGTCTTGATATTTCTTTTTAATTTCTAACAATTCTTTTTCTAAGATTTTTTCTTTTTTAGTTTGAGAATCGATAATACTTTGACATTCTAAAATTTCTTGCGTTAAGTTAGCTTCTTCGGTGATTAATTTTTGCGTTTCTTGGTTGGCAAGTTTTTGTAAACTCATTTCTAAGATAGCTTTGCTTTGGATTTCGTCAAAACGATATTGAGACATTAAATTTTGTTGGGCTTCTTTGATGTCTGCTGAACTTTTAATTAATCTAATTGCAGTATCGATGTCTTTTAAGATAGTTAACAAAGCAACGACTAAATGCTTTCTAGCATTAGCTTTTTTCAGTTCGAAGGTTTTTTGACGGTTAATGACGTGTATACGGAAATCAAAAAAAGCTTCTAAAATTTGTTTTAAAGAAACTAATTGCGGTTTTCGATTGACTAAAGCAACCATGTTAATACCAAAAGAAACTCTTAGTTGAGAGTATTTATACAATTTATTTAAAATAATTTTAGCATTAACATCTCTTTTTAACTCGATGACTATTTTCATCCCTTTGCGACTAGATTCGTCTCTTAGGTCAGTAATACCTTCGACAGTTTTATTTTTAACTAACAGGGCTATTTTTTCGATTAAATCGCTTTTTTTCACTTGATAAGGGATTTCGGTAATCACAATCGAAGATTTGCCTCTTTCTTCTACAATATGAGATCTAGCTTTCAGGATGACGGATCCTCTACCGGTTTTATAAGCGCTTTCTAGATTTTTTAAACCTAAAAGTTCACCACCGGTAGGGAAATCAGGGCCTTTGATATGTTGCATTAGTTGATTGATAGAAATATTTTTATTATGGATATAACTAATAATGCCATCTATAACTTCGCCTAAATTATGGGTAGGTATTTTAGTCGCCATCCCAACAGCAATCCCAGTTGCTCCATTAATTAATAAATTAGGTAAAGCGGTAGGCAATACTAAAGGCTCTTTTTCGCTGCCGTCATAATTGTCAACAAAATCGATCGTTTCTTTGTCGATATTTTTGATTAATTCCATCGCAATTTTAGCCATTTTAACTTCGGTGTAACGCATAGCAGCGGCTTTATCGCCATCGATAGAACCAAAATTACCATGGCCATCAACCAAAGGATAACGATAGCTAAAATCTTGTGCCATCCTTACCATAGCTTCATAAATACTAGAGTCACCATGGGGGTGATATTTCCCCATGACATCACCTACAACACGAGCGGCTTTTTTGTAACTGGAATGACTATAAACACCTAATTCTTTCATTCCGTATAAAATACGTCTTTGAACAGGTTTTAAGCCATCTTTAATGTCCGGTAAAGCTCGAGAAACAATAACACTCATTGCATAGCTTAAAAAAGATTTTCGCATTTCTTCGCTAAGGTTAACTTCTTCGATATTTTCTTGATTCAAAACATCTTTTTCTAATTTGGAATTTTGATCCATCTGTCTTTAACCTCTTTATTTTTTTATAAACATAACCTTAATTAAAGGTTTTATGATAATAATTTAAACATCCAAATCAGCTTCTAGGGCTTTGTTTAAAATAAATTGTTTTCTTGGCAAAACCTTTTTACCCATTAAAGTATTAAAAGTTTTATCAGCCTCTTTGATGGCTTCTTCTTCACTTAAAGCATTTAAGGCATCTTTTAAAGAAGCTTTTAAAAGGGTTCTAGTGGCTGGATTCATAGTAGTTTCCCAAAGTTGATTTGGATTCATCTCGCCTAGACCTTTATATCTTTGAAAACCATCTTGGATATTTTTTTTAGTGGCAAAATCAATTTTGGCTTGTTCTTCGTAAAAATAATTAATGTTTTTGCCTTTTTGATACTTGTATAAAGGAGGTCTAGCAAAATAAATATAACCTTTATCAATTAAAACTCTAAAATTCCTAAAGAAAAAAGTCAACAGTAAAGTTCTAATGTGAGCACCATCAACGTCAGCATCGGTCATAATAATGATTTTATGATAACGGATTTTATCAAGATTTAGCTCTTTAGATTTGCCAATATTAATACCTATTCCGATTGCCTGTATTAAGGATTTAATTTCTTTGTTGGTGAGAATTTTAGCAGATTGGGTTTTTTCCACGTTCAATACTTTTCCTCTCAAAGGAAGGATGGCTTGGAAACGCGAATCTCTACCTTGTTTGGCAGAACCGCCAGCAGAATCTCCTTCAACAATATACAATTCAGAAATTTGTGGGTCTTTGCTGCGACAATCGGCTAATTTAGAGGCAAAACCTAAAGAATCGAGAGGTTTATTTCTAGCAATTTCGCGCGCTCTTTTAGCAGATAATCTGGCATTGGCAGAAAGTAAGCATTTATCGATAATTTTTTTAGCATCAGTTGGATTTTCTACTAAAAATCTTTCCAAAAACTCGCCAAAAATTTGCGAAATAATCGATCTTACTTCGGTATTGCCTAATTTAGCTTTGGTTTGTCCTTCGAATTGGGGATTTTGATATTTCAAAGAAATAATAGCTGTAATTCCTTCCAAAATATCTTCACTCAACAAACTTTCATCTTTTTTTAACAAATTGAATTCCTTAGCGTATTTGGATAAATTTCTGTTTAAAGCTAATTTAAATCCTTCTTCATGAGTTCCACCTTCGTGGGTGTGGATATTGTTAACAAAAGAATAAATTTTTTGCGTTTGGGTGTAATTGTAAATATTTGGATTATCTTCTTGTTTGTTTTCCTCACTGTTGTCGGTGGTGTATTCAAAAACGATTTCTAAAGTTAAATTAGTATTTTCTTTTTCCAAATAAAAAACTTCATGAAAAGGTTTTTGCTTGTGAGTTTGGTTGATGAATTGAAGATAGTCTTGCAATCCTGATTCATGATAAAAACTAAAAATAACCGGTTCATCTGTTCTGCGATCGATTAAATTTAGTTTAAGTCCTTTGTTTAAGAAAGATAATTGTTGCAATCTTTCTTTTAAAGTTTTTAAATTATAAACCGTGGTTTCTTTGAAGATCGAAGGATCGGCTAAAAATTTAATCACAGTTCCTTTGCGGTTGGTTTTACCAATGATTTCTAAAGGACTGACAGCTATACCTTGTTCGTATTTTTGATAATGAATTTTTTTATCTAAATGAATTTCGACAGTAAACCAACTTGATAAAGCATTAACAACCGAAGCTCCTACGCCGTGTAAACCACCAGAAACTTTATAAGAAGAACTGTCAAATTTTCCCCCAGCGTGCAAAGTGGTTAAAATAGTTTCAACCGCTGGTTTACCTGTTTTGGGATGGATATCTACCGGAATACCTCTGCCATTATCAGTCACGCTAATAACTTCTCCGGGTAAAATTTCTAAAGTAATTTCATTAGCATAACCAGCCAAAGCTTCATCGATCGAATTATCAATGATTTCCCAAACTAAATGATGTAATCCTTTGGCAGAAGTTGAGCCAATATACATTCCCGGTCTTTTACGAACCGCTTCTAAACCTTCTAAAATTTGAATACTATCTGCATTATAATTTTTCAAAAGAATTATTTGCGCCTCCCTTTGTTAGTTTATTTGAAAATATTAGATAAAAAGATATAAAAACATAAGTATTTTATAAATCTAATCTATAAAGATTATAACATAAAAGAAGAAATCATGAGCTAAATAAGCCTTTTAGTGTGTTTTTTTGCCTGTTAATGGAGTATTTTAGCTATATTTAGTCTCAAAAGATAAAAAAAGACTATCTTACGATAGCCTTTGATAATTTGCATATTTTTAAGAATTAATTGATACCGGTGATTTTTAAAAAAGAATAAAAAAATTTATCAAATAAATAATATTCTGCTAAAGTGGTGAAATGATTTTCCGAGAGCCACTGCTTTAAATATTTTTGCTTGCTTTGAGCCCCTAACACAAAATGTTTGCTTTTGTTAGGAGCTTGCTCTAATATTTTAATAATGGTATGTGTGCCTAGTCCACAAATTAAAGCTAAATCAAAATCTTGATCGATCTTGGCAAAACCATCACTTAAATAAAAAGTAACTGGGTAATTTTGTAAGTTTTTTTGAGATTGTAACAACGGCTTACTTCTTAAATCGCTTGCAATAGCTTTTTGGATATAACCTTTTTGGAAGGCTTTTTTTAAGACTAAACCATGATCGGTGCCGATATCTAAAACAGTGTTATAACCTTTAGTTAAAGAGGCAATAAAGGGGATGCGCTTCATGGTTTTATTTTTGGTTGTGATAGAGGCTTTTTAATTTACTTTGTTTAGCTGGTGTTCGTAGACGTCTTAAAGCTTTTGATTCGATTTGACGAATTCTTTCACGAGTGACGCCTAATAAATTACCAATTTCTTCTAAAGTGTGAGTTTTTCCGTTGAACAAGCCATAACGTAACTTTAAAACTTTTTCTTCGCGATCAGTTAAAGTATTTTTTAAAACCTCATCTAAAAGTTTTTGGGTTACTTCTGTCATCATATAATCGTGGGGAGATAAAATATTAGGATCGGAAATAAAATCACCCAAAGAGGTTTCATCTTCTTTGTTTTCTCTGGGTGGAGCTTCTAAGGAGATGGGGTTTTTTTCGATATATTGAATGCTTCTTAATTTTGTAACTGGAATTTCCATTTTGTCGGCTAATTCTTCGACTGTTGGTTTTTTCTTTAATTCTTGGGTTAATTTGCGAGTACAAAGTGCCATTTTGTTAATAGTTTCAACAATGTGAACAGGAATACGGATGGTTCTAGCTTGATCGGCGATGGCGCGTGTAATTGCTTGACGAATCCACCACGTCGCATAAGTGGATAATTTAAAACCTTTTTGATAATCAAATTTATCAACGGCACGCATTAAGCCCATATTACCTTCTTGAATCAGGTCTAAAAACAAAATACCTCGTCCGATGTAACGCTTGGCGATAGAAACAACCAAACGATAATTAGATTCAACTAAACTATCTTTGGCTAATTGGGCTTGTTGAATTTTAAATTCTAAATCTTTGATTTCTTGTTCAGTTAAAATAATTTCTTGGGCTTTGAACTGATCCATAAGTTGCCTAGCTTTTTTACCAACAAAAACAGCGATCGATCTTTTTAATTCTTCGCTTGAAGAAAGCAAGGAAATACGGCCAATTTCTTTTAAATACATACGTACAGAATCATCCATTTTAATGTCAGAAGTAATTTTGGTGATATCTTCTTTAATGAATTCATCATCTTCTTCGTCTAAATCAATTTCTAACTCGTCTATGCTTGTGTCATCATCTAAATCTAGAACTGTTTTTTTTGGTTTTTTCATAAAATTATTGTCAAATTTGAATTCTTGATCGTTATCTTGATCGTTATCTTGATCGTCGTTTTGATCATATTCCTTATTATCAATTTTATTATCGGTAGTATCTAAATATGATTTTGCTTGATCCATTATATTTTGGTTTTTGACAGCATGTTTGTCAGATGTTAAAGCAACACTAGAAACAACACAAATGCCTTGATTATTTAACTCTTGCTCGATTTGTTGAAATGTGATTGGCAAATCTTGTTCTTTCAGTAAAGCATTGATTGTTTGAGAAGTGATGGTCTTTTGAATGCCAGCTTTATCGTTTAAGGTTTTAATGATGTCTTGAAAATTCATTTTTAATACCCCTTTTTTTAAATTATTTTCTACTACATGCTTTTTTAAATAGCGAATGACTAGATTTTATTTTCTATTTCTAACATTAATAAGTAATTAAACTTGCCATTAATGACATCAAGGCGTTGTTGTTTTATTCTTTTTAATTGTTTTTGTAAATTAATTATTTTTTCTGCCAGTTCTTTTTTTTCCTTTTTTTGGAATTCAATAAGTGGTTTTAAGCTTATTTTTAACCGATCAATAGCTTCTTGAAGTTCTTGGATTTTTTTGTTAATTTTTTTCATTTGCAGTTCTTGTTCAAAGAATGTTTGTTCCAAAAGGGTTTTATTTTTGAAAAAATGGTGGTTTTTAATTTCTGATAACAAAACATTAGTAGCTTCGTTGTGACTTTTAGATTCGAAATAAGACCAAGGAATTGCTTGAAGATGAGGATTTTTGTTATAATATTCTTTAATTTTGGCAACAAAATAAATAACAGCAAGATCCGAATAAATTGAGGCATCATCAAAGGTTTGATAATTTTTTTCAAAAAAACTTCTATTATTGATAAATTCAATTAAAACATGAGTCTCAAAATCAAATTTTTTATAATTGATATGGTTTTGGGTTGGAGTAGGAACACTTGCAATAGTTTCGTTGATGGTTAAATTGATAAATAATTGATATTTGGTTTGTAAATATTCTTGATAAACCATCTTAGAAGCAAAATCTGCGCCTTGTAATAAAGCTTTTAACTCGTTTTCGATTTTTTTACGATTATTAAAATTAAGTTTTTGACAAATAAGATCTATTTTTAAAGTTAAAAAAGCTTTTATGTGATCGGTTAATAATTGGCGATATTTAGATGCTCCTTGAATTTGGATATACTCATCAGGGTCTAGCTTGTCAGGTAATTCAAGGATTTTAACATCCATTTGATGTTTATGTAAAGTTGATCCAACCTCTAAGGCTGCTTTTTTTCCAGCGGTATCTCCATCATAAGCAATCACAATTTGGTTAGTTAGTTTTTTCAAAAGTGTGATATGTTTTTCAGTTAGATTGGTACCCATAGTGGCAACAACATTTTTTACCCCCGCCTGAAAGGAAGCTATAACATCGAAAAAACCTTCATGCAAGATGATAGTTTCTTTTTTTTTGATTTCCGCTTGGTTTTCAAAAAATTGATATAACACTTCACCTTTTTTAAAAAGCACCGTTTCCGGACTATTTAAGTATTTAGGGGTTTGATCGCCTAAACTGCGACTAGAAAAAGCAATGACTTGTCCATGTGGAGAAGTGATCGGAAAGATCAATCGACTTTGAAAAAAATCATAATATTTTCCTGTTTCTTCATTTTGATTAACTAAACTTAAAGTTTTTAAATCTTGATAACTAAATTTAGTTTCTTCGGTTAAAAAACGCGATAAAAGAGAAAATTTAGGAGCATAACCTAACTTAAAGTGGGCAATAGTTGCTTCATCTAAACCTCTTTTGGTTAGATATTCTAAAGCTTGTTTATTATGTTTTAATTGATGACAAAAAAAATCTTGCGTTTCTTGCATGATTTTATGCAAATGAGCGTATTTATGAGTTGATTTGGTAAGCAACAAAGAAGTCAATCCTAAGCGAGCTGCCAACTGATTAAGCGCCTCATTAAAAGAAATATTTTTAATACTTTTGTAAAAAAAGATTGGGTCGCCGCCCTTTTTGCAAGACATACATACAGCAATATTTTTTTCAGGAGAAACCGAAAAAGAAGGGCTTTTTTCCTCATGAAAAGGACATAGTCCCATATAATTTTTGCCAGATTTTTTTAATTGAACAAATTCTTGCACTAATTCAACTATCGAAGTTTGTTTGTTAACATCTTTAATTAATTGTTTTTGCATTGTTTTATTTTAACATTATTTGAGATAAAATAAAATTTTTCACTTCTTCTAGGGTCATAGTTTCTTGTTGTAAAGTATCACGATTTCTTAAAGTGACTGTGTCATGTTGAAGTGTTTTATCATCAACCGTTAAACAAAAAGGAGTGCCTATCATATCTTGTCTGCGATATCTTTTACCAATACTTTGAGTATCATCATAACAAACATCAAAATATTTCATAAAATAATTTTGTATTTCTTGCGCTTTTGAGGAATGTTCCTTTTTTATTAAAGGTAAAATGGCTAATTTGTAAGGCGCTAAAAAGGGATGGAAAGTCAAAACTTGTCTAGGTGTTTTTTGTACTGTGGTATCTTCGTGATAATTATTAACTAAAAAAGCTAAAAACAATCTTTCTACCCCCAAAGAAGGTTCGATTACATACGGAAAATATCTTTTTTTGGTCGCTTCATCAAAATAAGTTAGATCTTTTTTAGAATGGTTATGATGATTTTTTAAATCAAAATCAGTTCTAGAAGCAATCCCCCAAAGTTCATCAAAACCCCAAGGAAATTTAAATAAAATATCGGTTGTTTTATCTGAATAATGACTTAGCTCTTCTGTTTTGTGATTTTTCAAAGTTAAATTTTCTTTTTTTATACCTAAATTAACTAAAAAATCATACATAAAATTTTTCCAATATTCAAACCATTTATTTTGTGTTCCAGGTTGACAAAAAAATTCTAGTTCCATTTGTTCAAATTCGCAAGTCCGAAAAATAAAGTTTCCGGGTGTAACTTCGTTTCGAAAAACTTTGCCGATTTGACAAACCCCGAAAGGAATTTTTTTGCGAGTTGTTTTTAAAATATTTTTAAATTGGATAAAGATGCCTTGAGCAGTTTCAGGTCTTAAATAAACTGGTTTTGAGTTTTTTAAAACTACTCCTTGATGGGTTTGAAAAAGCATATTAAAAGGTTTAATGGCAGTCCAATTAGACGTTCCTAAAACTTTATTTTTTACTAAATATTGATGCATTTGTTCATAAGACCAAGTGGTTATGTCAATGCCAGGTTCATGAGCTTCAATAAGTTTATCAGCCCTAAATCTTTTATTATTATCTTTATTTTCTGTTAACGGATCAGAAAAAGAATCAAGGTGGCTAGAACTACGCCAAACCGAAGAATTAAGCAAAATAGAGCTATCTAATAAAATATTATGATTTTGTTCTTGGACAAACTTTTGTAGCCAAGCTTTTTTTATATTATTTTTCAATAAACTACCTAACGATCCATAATCCCAGCTATTAGCAAGTCCGCCATAAATTTCGCTACCTGCAAAAATAAAACCAGTTTGTTTGGCTAAGGTAATAATTTTTTCCAAAGTATTCATCAA
Source organism: Candidatus Phytoplasma solani (assembly GCF_041729705.1). Taxonomy (NCBI): domain Bacteria; kingdom Bacillati; phylum Mycoplasmatota; class Mollicutes; order Acholeplasmatales; family Acholeplasmataceae; genus Candidatus Phytoplasma; species Candidatus Phytoplasma solani. The sequence continues at coordinate 496,167 of NZ_CP103788.1, read as the reverse complement.
CAAAGCTCCTTTTATTTCGGTTGGTTATTATTTTTAATATAACACAATCTAAAAAAATGGTTTAATAGCCAAAACGGTTTAATAATTCTTTTTGATTGCGCCAATTGGGTTGTACTTTGACCCATAAGTTGATATGACTTTTGATATTGAGATAAGTATTTAATTCTTGACGAGCATGAGTACCGATTTCTTTTAATTTGGAACCTTGCGCCCCGATTAAAATTTGTTTTTGAGAACGTCTTTCAACCAAAATTAAAACCCAGATTTCTAATTGATCTTTGCCTAATTTTTGTATTTTTTCAATCACAACCGCCGCTGCATGAGGGATTTCTTCGTGTACATAATAAAGGATTTTTTCTCTGATGATTTCAGCCATTAAAAACTCTTTTTTTTGGTTAGTGACAGTTTCTTGGGGGTAATAAGGAACACCTTCTGAAATATTTTGATAAAGATTATCTTTTAATTGTTGGATGTTTTTGGCATTAAGGGCAGAAAGGGGGACGATAATTTGAAAGGGAAAATGATTTAAATAGCTTAAAATGATAGCATCAATTTGACTTTTGCTTTTCAAAGAGTCTATTTTGTTAATCACTAAAAAAACGGGTTTCTTTTTTTTGAAAATTAAGGTTAATAAAGGCTTTTCTTTTGGTTGATAAAACGCGTCTGTGACAAATAAAATCACATCCACATCATTAATACTTTGGAAAGCGATTTGATTCATTTTTTGATTCAATAAAAATTTATATTGATTGATTCCTGGGGTATCGACAAAAATATATTGAGCGTTAGGTTCATGACAAATACCTATAATTTTATTACGAGTAGTTTGTGGTTTATGACTAGTAATAGCTATTTTTTGTTTGATTAAAGCATTTAAAAGGGTTGATTTGCCGACATTCGGACGCCCTAAAATAGCGATAAAACCAGATTTAAAACTCATATAAAACCTCAATTTTCTATTTTTTGACTGCTTAATTTTTGAAGGTTAATTTTTTTTAAAATTTGTTCTTGTAAGTAAATCATTTCTTGAAATTCTTCGTCATTGCGGTGTTGATGACCTTTGAGATGTAAAAACCCATGGACTGCTAAAAAAGCAACTTCCCGCTCTAAACTATGGGCTAATTGCAAAGCTTGTACTTGGGCTTGCTCAAAGCAAATAAAAATATCTCCCAAAGAATCATCTTCTTCTAAATGTTTTTCAAAAAAAAAGTTGTTAGGGAAGGATAAAACATCTGTGATAATATTTTTTTTACGAAAAAAGGCATTAAGTTGTTGTATTTTTTTTTGGGTGACAAAAATAAGATGTAATTGCTTCTTTTCTTCGATGGTATGAAATAATTGAGTTAATAGTTGTTGATAAGAATCAAGCTGAAAAGAAGTGTGATTATGAATTTGAATTTTCATTTTATTTCCTAATTAATTTTTGCAAACAGACATAATTTTAAAAAATGAATATGAAAAAAAGTAAAAAAAGCAACTCTTTTCAAGTAGCTTTTTTTTATTTTTTATTAATTGAAAATTAACGTTTTTTACTATGTAAACTTTTTTGACGAATTTTTCTTTGCGCACTAGGTTTAATATAGTGTTTTTTGCGACGTGATTCAGCTAAAACACCGGATTTAGCAACTTCACGTTTAAAACGACGCAAGGTTTCATCAATAGTTTCACCTTTGCGGAAAAAAGTTTTTGGCATTAATACTCGCCCCCTTTCCATAAATGATTTTTAATTCAAACAACCAACATGCCAATAAAATAAAACAAGATGACTAATTACATTATATCTTTTTTTATTTCTTTTGTCAACTTTTGTATTTGATATTCACTTTTTTATCTTTTTTAAATTATATCATATTTTGATTTGATGTAGACTATAATTGAAGCTCTGCTCGGATTTTTTTAGTCTTTTTTAATAATTGAAAAAAATCACTACATTGTCGAATCATATCTTTGATAAAATCATTGTTTTTTTCAACTATCTTAATTTTATTAGTTTGATCGTTTTGATAAACCGAAAAATAAGCTTTAATCGCTTGGGAACAATATATTTGTGCTTGGATTTGGGCATAATAAAAAAGAGGGATTTTATCTTCTTGGAAAAAATTTTGCCAAGTAAAAGTTATCAACGACACAGGACATTTTATCTCTAATAAAGTTTGCTTGTCTTCGTCCCAACCATCCAAAGAGGCGGACATAAAATTTTTAACAAAAACCTTAGGTTGAAAATTAAATTGTTTGGTTTGGTTGAAAAAAGCTCGTGCTTGCGGTTCTAAAAGGCGACCGTGTTGCATCGCTTGATTATCTTCGATCTTGATATCAAAAACCTTTTTTTTTAATAATTGTTCTTTTGTTTCAAAAGGGTTAAGCCCCATGATGATAGCCACTTCTGAGGCATTGATGTAATTTTTGCGATGGTTGTACCAATCTAAGGTATTTTGTTCTAATTCAATATGTTTCATAATCGACTTTTCCCTTATCCCCAATTTTTTTCACTAACCTTATTATAAACTAAAAAAAGTTTTAGAAAGCAATAAAGTAAATATTGATTTCCATTTTAAAACAATAACTACATTTAAGGTTTTAAACAATAAAAAAATTAATCGGTTAAAAGAGTTAGTCTTGAATTTTAGTGAATTTTAAGCAATAAGAAAACTAACTGTGTTCTGATTGTGGGGTTAAGGCCGTGCGTGGTTAAATGTTGGTAAAATTGAACCACTATTCCTTGTTTTAGTTGGTGAATACTTAGTTTGACGGCGAAAAGATAGAATTTAATGACATAATAAATGGTGATAATTGGAAGAAATGAAAGTAAGATAATGATAAAAAAAATGAAATTACTGGGTAAAAATTGAAAGATTTTTTTAATTAACATGGTTTTTTGTTTCCTTTCCAAGTGTGTGGGTGTTGTGAAATAAAAAAAGACCCTGAAAAGGGTCTTGGTTTGTGATTAAAAAAATTAATTATTTTAACGTCTTTGAGAAGAACGATTACGAGATAAATTAATTCGAGGCATAGGTGATTGATTTCTTATTTGTTCTAATATTGTATTTATATTTTCTTGATTTTGATTTATTCTAATTTGTGTATTTCTTAAAAGATTAATTTGTTCTTCTGAAGCATAAAGAGGTATGTTATTGATAATTGTTGTCATTTCTTGCATTAATAATGAATGTATTCTTTCTAATTCTGTTATTTCATTATTTAAAATTAAATTTATAGTTATTTGTTGTTGAATATCTAAGTGTCTTTGTTGAGTTGTAATAATTTGTTGATGTATTAATTCTAGTTGATCAAATAAAAGTTTTTTTTCTGTTTCTGATACTTGATGTTCAAAAGCATTAATAACTTCTTGTGTTTTTGTTTGTTGAGAAACTAATAAATTTTGATAATTTCTATATTCTTCTAAAGAATTATAAACATTCTCGCTTGTTCCAACGTTATTATTATTATTATTCATCGCCATCATTTGCTTATTATTAAAAATAAATATTAATCCTAAGAAAGAGTACAAACAAAAACTTATTATTTTAAATTGATTTTGTAATTTAAACATTAATTAAATCTCCTTTTATTTTTATTCTTTTTTTATCACCAGTCAGAGCTGGTTCTTTTATTATATGCGTCTTCTTTGGCTTTATCGTTATTGTGTTTATCTTGGTAAAGTGATAAAGTTTTGCGGACAGGGTTAAAGTGGAGGTTAAAATTAGTTAATTTGAAATTAGAGTCGGAAACATGTGCACAGCCAAGGTAGTAGTCTTGGTACCGGTACGTCAAAACACTACCACTTGGAAACAAATTTATGAGCCAAATATGTGTTTATTAAACTACCTATATTTTAACATAAAAAAAATACAAAGCAACAAAAAAAACAACAAAAAATGATTTTTTTTAAAAAAAGAAAAAAACAATACCAGAATCAAAATCAGATATTTTATAATATATTATTTTATATTAATTTTTAATAATAATATTATATAAAGATTCTGATTCTGATGTTTAATATATAATATATAGTAATACCAGAATCAAAATCAGATTATATAAAATTATAACTTAATTTTTTTTATTTGTCAAATGTTTTGCTTATTTTGTTAAATTATATATATTTTTTATCATTATAAAAAAAACCATCACAAAATGCCCTTCTAGGTTGAAGGGTTAATAATTATAGGTTTATTGGTAATAACGTCTCATTTTTTTCGTTGGGGTTTAATAATAAATGGTTTTAAATCAGGGTTTTTTTGATAATAATTTTTATATTCAAGGGGCGCCATCCCATCTAACACTTGCATTTCACGTTCATAGTTATAAAAATGAATATATGAAGTAATAATTTCTTTCACTTTGTCAAAACTTAAATCTTTTTTCCTAATTAAATTAATAGTCTCGCGTTTAAAATTAGACCAAAAGTCCTCTATACATGCGTTATTTGATGGTGTGCCTTTTTTGGAAAAACTAGCAATCATGCCTTTATCTTTAACCGCTGTCATGTATTCTTTGGAGGTGTAAACGGTGCCCTGATCGCTGTGATGAATACAACCATTAGAAAAAGGTATTTTTGATAATGTTTGCATAACAAAATTAATGTCTTGTTTTTGAGATAAATTAAAGCTAATTATTTCTCTTGTATGTAAATCTAAAATAGCTGATAAATAAACCTTAGCGCCGTTTGGCATAATAATATAAGTAATGTCAGTACAAATCTTTTGTAAAGGTTTTGAGGCGTAAAAATTATTATTTAATTTATTTTGAAATGTGATTTTTCTTTGTTCGGCTTTGACTTGAAAATGTTTTGACTTGGTTTTTTGCATCCGTGATAACAAGTTTAATTTATTCATAATTTTTAAAACTGTTAAGCGTGATACTTTAAAGCCTGCTTTTTTCATTTTAAACCAAATACGACGGTATCCTAATCTCATAATAGGGATATGGTTTGCCACAAAAGCGTATTGATAACACATTTTATAAATGGCTTTTTCTAAGGGTTGATTAGTGGCGAATTTTTTATTTTGCAAAAGCCACCGATAATAAGTGCTTTTATGTATTTGTAGTTTTTTTAATATTTGATTAAGAGACAAAGATTGAGAGTATTTTTGAATGATTTTTAAGTAAAAATCGCGTTTTTCAAGGCGGTTTTTGAATAGTTTTGTCGTTTCTTTCTTTAAAGCTTGTAATAAGTCCTCATCTTCTTGTATTAATAGGTAATAATAGGAAATAATTTGACTATGGCTATTAATAAGGAAAGGAGTTTGCAATGCAATTTGATAAAAGTTTAGTTGTTACTGTTTTATCTTTTTTAGGTATTGGTGTAATTGGTTTTATGGTTGCTATTAAGCTTGATTGGGTTTCTTTGGATAAAGAAAAAATCAACGATACAGTAGGAAAAACTGTTTTAAACGATCAACAAAAAAATAATAATAAATAAATTAATATTGGAAGCCTACGAAAATAAATTAAGAAGGAGGTATTAGATGACTTTTAAGGAAATTACTGTTTGTGTTGCTGTTGTTGCTGGTTTTATTGGATTAGCAGTTTGGCAAGGTTTTGCAAAATTACATTTTTAAAAAAAACGGGACAATCGTTTTTAAATGACACTTGTTTAAAAAAAAAGAAAAAACTACTAATAACAAAAAAAACAGGAAAATAATTTTTCCTTTTTTTTTACTGTGAGGAAAAGAAATGATAGAAAAAGAAATATTTTATTTAAATAAAGAAAAAAACAAAATTGATTATATAAAAGAATATGACAAGGAAACACAAAAATTATTTAAAATATTTTATTATTGTTTTGATGGTAAAACTATTATGTTTATAAATGAATATGACGAAGAAACGCAAATGTTGATTAAAGAAACTAATTATTATTTTATGAAGGAAAAAATACATTATATTTCTAAATATGAATATAACAAAAAGCTTTGTATTAATGTAAAGATTAAAGATATTTTTTTTCTTTTGGATGGTAAAACTATTAATTATATAAAAGAATATGACAAAGAAGAGCAAAGATTAATTAGGTATATTAAATATTATACTAACGGACAAATTGAATGTATACAAGAATATTTAACTCCTGAGACAACATGCTTTCCAAATACTGAGCCACAAATATTAATTAAAGAGACTTTTTATAGAGATGATGGTAAAACTATTCATCTTATAAAAGAATATGACAAAGGAGACAGAGGAAAAGACACATTAATTAAAATTATTGATGAAAAAGTTTGTTGTCAATGTTTACTTAAATATTCGTAAAAACAAAAAAATTATTGTGAGAGAAAATAAATGAAAGTTCGTTTAGGTGATTTTTTTATAATTTCTATTATTTTTATTGTTTTTTTAGTTTTTTTAGGTTTTTTATCTTTTCCTGATTTTAAATCAATAGAAATTATAAAATACGTTGATAAACCAATAGAAGTTATAAAAGAAATTGAAAAACCTATTGAAACTATAAAAGAGGTTGAAAAGGTAATTGAAAAACCAGTAGAAGTAATAAAATATGTTGATAGAGAAATAATAAAATATCTAGATAAACATATTAATTTAACTGAGGAACAAAAAATAGAATTATTAACAAAAAAAATGAGTTAATAGACTATAATTTTAAATATTATTTATATAAAGATGATATAAGACGTTATTTTAAATATAAATACGGAATATAAAAAAATAATATATTTCATCTATCCTTTTTAAAGAATAGATGAAACAAAAAAAAGAAAAGGAATATTAAAAAAAATGAATACTTTTATTGTTATGTTTAGTGTTTTGTTTTTAGTTGTTTTATTTGGTTTTTTAATTCATGAACTTTTTTTTAAAAGAAAAGGAGAAAAACAGCAGTCAGTAGAAAGAATCAAAGAACTTAAAAACAAAATTAAAGAATCTCACAATTTAAGAGCTAAACTAGCAAAAGACATTATAGCTTTTAGTGATGAAATACAACTTATTAAAGATAATCTTTTAAAAGAAATTGATTCTAACAGCGATGAAAACAAAAAAATACAAGAAATTAAAAATATTATTATATCTAAAAAGAAATAATACAAAATAAAGAAAAAGGAAAAATTAAAATATGACTAAATTAAGTAAAATTATATCTCAATTTAAAGACCAGTTATTAAAAGAAAAAAATAAGAATGATAATCAGGAAAAGAAAAAAAATAAATAATTTTAAAAAGATGTTTCATCTACGTCTTTATAGTGTATCTAGGTCTTTTTTGTCCTTATTTTTCTTTTAAGTTTCTTTTTAACCTTTCTTATCTTAAAAGAAATATTATCATCTATAAGGCTTAATTGATGCTAGATATACTATAAAGGCGTAGGTGAGATTAAAAAAAAGCAAAGGAAAAAAAAATGTTAAATAAAAAAAATTATTACCAATTTAACAATTCTATTTATGATTATTCTATTTATGAATATAATTCCCAAGGCCAAACAATCAAAAAAACTAATTGTAATTTTGATGGTTCTATCTGTAATTATTCTATTTTTGAATATAACACCCAAGGCCAACTAACCAAAATTACTAATTATAAACCTGATGGTTCAATATTAGATTATATAATTTATGAATATTTGAACTAATAAAATTAAAAAAAAGGAGGTTTAAATGACTTTTTTAGAATTAGAGGAAAACTTAAAGAAAATTAAATTAGAAATTGAACAACAAACAAAAAGATTTGTTGAATGTAAAGATAGAAATATTAAATATGAAATTGAAACTAAACTTGATTATTTAACAAGAAAATATAACCATTATCTAATAAAGAAAGTTAATTTAAACGCGTTAAGACTATGCAAATAGAACAAATACAAGTTTTAAAGGGTTTAGTTTTCTTACTTTTTTGTCTTGCTGCTTTTTTTGGTTATAAGTGGTTTTGTATTTATAACGGCATTTGTAGAAAAGAATTAAAAGTTGTAATAAGAGCTCTTAAAAGTGGAACATTAACCGATAAAGAGAGTGGTATACTTGCGCGCGAGGTTTTAAAATTATTAAATTACCGTCAAATCTATAAACAAGACATTTATAAGTTTTTAAATGAATTAAACGAAATAGAAGGGTTTATGGATGAAGACATAATAAATAATGAAGATGACAAGATAGAAGCTGAATTTACTTCTGCAACTCCTGTCAATCCTGACAAACGTAAAGAAAAATTAAAAGCTTTAATAGATAGTATAAAAAAAGATTCTAAGAAAGATGATAAAGAGGAAAACACCCCTTTTTAAAAAAAAAGTTTAAGAGGTTAATATGTTAATATCAAGAGAAAAAAAAGAATATGTAAAAAAAAACACCCCTGTTCTTTCTTTAATTCAAACTCTTTTGCCTAGTTTAGAAATTAAAAAGAAAGGTAAAAATTATTTTTCACATTGTCCTTTTCATAATGAAAAAACTGCTTCCTTTTGTATATCATCCGAAAAAAACATTGCAGTTTGCATGGGTTGTAAAGTGGGAGGTGATGTAATTACAATATTGCAAATAACAAAAAAAATTGATTTTTTAACTGCTTTTAGTATCCTTGCTAAACCTTTGAATGTAGAAGTACCAATTTTACAAATTAAAAATAACACTTTTTTAAATGTTTTTAAAGAGGTTATGAATTATTATCGGTTTGTATTAAAGTATGATAAAAAAGGTTTAAGTCATTTGTTGGATTCAAGAAAATTAACACTTGACACTGTTTTAAGATTTAAGTTAGGTCTTGCACCTTCTAAATCAGTTTTATATGATTTGTTTATAGTTCAAGAAAAAATGAATATACTAGATTTTTTAAAAACTGGTTTGATTTATAAAAAAAATAATGTTTATCATGATTTTTTTACTAATTGCTTTGTTTTTCCTGTTTTTAATGCCAAGCAAGAAATAATTACTTTGTTTGGTTATAATCCAACCAATAAAAAAACTAAATATTGTTTTTTACCAAATACAACAAAAAAGTTTTTATATGGTTTTTATCCGTCAAAAAAAAAATTAGTTTTAACTGAAGGGGCGTTTGATGTGATGCAAGCTTACCAACAAGGAATACCTGCATTAGGACTTTTAAGTTGTGGGTTGACAAAACAACAATTACAAATTATTATTAAAAATTATAATAATGTTTATGTTTGCCTAGATGGAGACAGGGCAGGACGAATTGGCGCTTATAATTGTATGTATCAATTATTAATCCATAATATCAAAGCAATAGAGGTTAGATTACCTAATGGCTTTGACTTAGATTTATTTTTAAAAGAAAATCCAAAAACTAAACTAAATGATTATTTAGTAAAAATGTAAGGAGGGTTAAATGGATAAAAAACCAACTTTAAAAGAACAACTAACAACACAAATTAAAGACAAAATAAGTAAAATACAAATGACTAAAAAAATGACAAATCTTAATTATAAGAGGCAAATTACTTTTTACAAGCAAATATCAAACTGTTTAGAACCAAAAATTAAAATAAAAAAAATTAGAAAAAATGGCAAAAAGTAATGCAATCGGAGTTTTCTTTTTAATTTTAATTGGTTGTTTTTTTAATCTTTATTCCTAGACAAAAAGAATATAATTATAATTATAAAGAAATTGCGACACCTAATTTTTTAATACCTGCTTTACCTTCAATTGAAAGTCCTTGCATGGAGGCTATCAAAATAAAAAAGAAATTATTAAAGGAACTAAAAATCCCTGTTCCTGATTACCTTTTAGCAAAATTAACTGATTGTTTAAGTATTCCTTTGTTTGATAAAGAATTAGCAGGCTTGCTTCATGAAATGCCTGAGGGATTAAGTGTTTTAACATTCCCAGAAAAAAAATATAATACTGCTGATGGGATAATTTTACATATTAATACTTTAGTAGCACAGCAGTTAAAAAATCTAGGATTTATGCCTATCGATTTAAATAAAAATGTTTTTGATATTAGAGCGTTAAGAATAGTATACAGTTTAGATGATTTTTATACTTCTGATTATACTTTTGATGAATTATTTAGTTATCAAAAAAACGCATTAATTCCTATGTTTAATGTCGTTGACATTTTAGAAAGTAAAAATTATAGTATTGATGCTTTGCTACATTCAGGCCTAGACCCATATTTAATTTATAAAGCTTTTAACGTTAAATATCATAAAGATTTAATAGAAATTATGTATGGAAAAACACAACAATATAATGAAACAGTAAAAGAATTATTGCAAAAAGTACAACCATTAAAAGCCAATTTTAAAAAAGTATTTAGGGTAGAAAAATTAATTAACAGTTCTTTATCTTTAAAACAGTTAATTAAATTAGGTTATAGGTATGATGATTTTCATTATGCAGGCATTACAGCCCTTCATTTAGTAGCAATGGGAGTTAAGGCCGATACTTTTAGAAAATTAGGAATTATTGACCCTTTGGACTTTTTAGAAAAATATCCTTATGATGGTATGAATTATGAAATACTTACTAAAATTGGTTATTCTATGTCAAGACCTCCATTAGGAATGTTGGTTGGTTCCCAATTTTTAGAATTAATGAACCCTTTTGAAGGAAAACGATTTGATTTAACAACTGCAAAAGAAATAATGTTTTATTATACTAGGGAAGAAATTGATACTTTTTATGATGGTTTATTTTCAGTGTTAAACGGTGTGCTTGTGGGTGCAGGTACTATATTAGGCATTGGTGCTGTTGGTGTTGCTGTTCCTGCGTTAGTTTCAGGTATTGCAACTGTTGAGACTGCTAGCGTGGTTGCCCCTCTTGCTTCATTTATTACTTTGTTTGATAAAATACCGAAACCATAAAATATAAAAAAAAGGAGATAAAATTATGTCTAATCTATTTTTAATTAGTTTAATTGTTTGTTTATTAGTTTTAATAGTATTTTTAATGATTGGTTATTTATATTTATTTAACAAAGGAACTGATAAACAAAGTATTTATGATTTTAAATTAAATCAAAAGAAAATTAAGGATGCAAGAGAACAAATAAAAAAATTAAAGTTAGTAATTGATTCTTGCAAAGAACAAAACGAAGCTATGATAAAAGCTTTTGAAGATATTATAGCTGGAAATGAAAACGACGAAGAAGAAGAAAGAGAAACTAAAAATGAAAACAACAAAAAAACAAAAATTATTTTGATTGATAAAAAAAAATAAGGAGTATTTAATGTACTTAAAAAAAAGATATTTTTTACTCCTTTTTTTTCTTTTTATTCCTTTGTTTTTTACTAGCGTATTTGCTACAAATAATGTTAAAAGTGTAAAAGATAAAAAAATTTATTACAAACCCAACAACACTATTTATTTTTATTCTATTTATGAATATAACACCCAAGGTCAACTAATCAAAAAAACTTTCTACAACCTCGATGGCTCTATTGATTTTTATTTTATTTATGAATACAACACCCAAGGTCAACTAATCAAAAAAACTTGTTACAACCCCGATGGCTCTATTGAAGGTTATTTAATTTATGAATACAACGCCCAAGGTCAATTAATCAAATCCGATGGCTCTATTGAAAATTATTTTATTTATGAATACAACACCCAAGGTCAACTAATCAAACAAACTACCTACAACTCCGATGGCTCTATTAATCATTATTTTATTTATGAATACAACACCCAAAACGAAAAAATTAAAAGAACGATTTTTCGTTTATGTGATTCGTTTTTTTTTAGAGAATTATTTGATTTTAAAATTGAATATAAACAAATAGAACTAAAACCCATAAAAGAGCCTAGATTTACAAGAGAACTTAAAAGACCCGCTTTTATTAATGATTTTTTAGATAAAATACTAATGAAAAAAAATAAAGTTATGTTTAAATACATTCTTGATTTTAAACTACATTTTAACCAATTTTTAAGTCTTATTAGTGATTTTTTTACTAATTGTTTTTGTTCTTTAAGAAGTACTTTTTGTGGTAAAAAAGTCGGATGGCTTTATTATTTTGATTATATTTATGATAAAATGATTACTGTATTTAATTCTGTAAAAAACTTTTTTGTTGATATAGTAAAAGAACCAAACAAGCCATATGACAAAATGACAGATTATGAGAAACAAATACATAATGAAAATAAAAACTATGTAAAAAAATATTTACATGCTCCATGGCAAATAATAATAGATATTATTAAGTTTTTATGTTCTATTGTAGTTTGGATTTTTAGCATGTTTAAAGGAATATATGAAATGATAACAGGCTTGTTTAGTAATAATGGTTTATTTAATAAAGAAGGTTTATCATCTAAATTAAAAAGTACAAAATATTTAGATGTCTTAGGAGCTGGTGCTACTGGTATTAGTTTAACTGCTGGTGCTTCACTTTTTGCTGGTGCTGTTATGTCTAAATTAAGCGGTGGCAATTTTTCATTAGATTTTGAAAAATCAGGAAACACTGTTAAGGAATGCACTTTGATAGTTGCAAAAGGCCTATTAGTAGCTCATACCTATATGTTAAAGTTCGTTTCATTTACATTTTCATTTTTAATGAAATTAATATTATTTTTCTTAAATTATGTAGTACTTTTATTTATACATTTATTTAGATTATTAACACAAGTATTTAAATTAACCCCTTTTATTTTACAATATATAGATAAAGCAATAAAGCTTATCTTTTGGATGATATTTTACCATTGTGAGGAGAATATATGAAATTAATAAGATATAAATTATTACCTTTTATCATAACCTGTTTTGTATTAGTTATAGCTATTATTTATGCTGGCTCTTATTTCTATGAATACCACCAAAAAAAAGAGGATTTTTTAAAAGGTTTCCAAGGAGAAAGAGGAGAAAGAGGAGACAAAGGAGAGACAGGAGACAAAGGACCACAAGGACCAACAGGAGCACAAGGACCAATAGGACCGAAAGGACCAATAGGATCACAAGGACCAATAGGACCAATAGGACCAATAGGACCAGCAGGACCACAAGGACCACAAGGACCACAAGGACCACAAGGACCAGCAGGACAACCAACACATCAATCTCTATTATTAGAACCTTATTTAATGTATCGAACCTCTGAGGGTGATATTATTAGAGAATATAGAGTTTTTCCTAATATGGTACCAACCCAAAAAGACCATGCAGGTAGAACAAATTATTTTGAACTTCAAGACTTTGAAAACATGATGAATAAATATGACCTTAAAACTTTCCCTACACGTTGGACTAATGGCCGTGAGAACTTAAATAACTTAGAATATGAAAACGGACAAGAAAAGATAAAGCATGATTGGAAAGTATCAAAAGCTAATTACAATCTAATTCAAACCAATCAACCAAATAACACCCCTGAAATGATGACAAAATATAGACGAGGAGACAATGGTTTTTGGAATCAGAGTAATTGTTTTTTGACTACCGTACGAAACATTGACATTTCTGATATTTTAAATAGAAATATCAAAAATAACACCCCTTACATTCGTTTTGTGACTAAAAACTTAGAAGTAGAGTTTGATTGGTTGACATTAATTGCTTGTGAATTTAAAGAGTTTATGCCATTAACAGCCGAGGCGCAACAACACGCAGAAGAAGCACAACAATACACAGCTTTGGCGCAACGATACACAGATAGTGCGAAACGATACACAGCCGATGCGCAACAAAACATAGCTATGGCGCAACAAACAATCCAACAACTACAATCAATTAACCAACCTAAAAACATTACTATTAACTTAACAAAGAAAACAGTAAATGATTATAAAACTAACTCCACTAAACAAGTCCCTTACTTTGAATTAATTTATGATTTAGACGAATTAGTAAACTTTATTAACACATTAGATTTAAGCAACAATTCACACTTACAAAAAGTAAAACAATTTGTAAATAATTTTGCTAAAAAAACCTAACAACCCATCAAATCTTCTAACAGTTCCACATGATGTCATAGTTTAATGTAAAAAAAACTCAATATAAATAACTCAATTAGACTCTCATATTGAGAGTCTTTTTGAATCTCAAATTATTTTACAATATATAGATAAAGCAATAAAGCTTATCTTTTGGATGATATTTTACCATTGTGAGGAGAATATATGAAATTAATAAGATATAAATTATTACCTTTTATCATAACCTGTTTTGTATTAGTTATAGCTATTATTTATGCTGGCTTTTATTTCTATGAATACCACCAAAAACAAGAGGATTTTTTAAAAGGTTTGCAAGGAGAAAGAGGAGACAAAGGAGAGATAGGAGACAAAGGAGAGACAGGACCACAAGGACCACAAGGACCAGCAGGACAACCAACACCACCAATCAACAATCAATCTCTATTATTAGAACCTTCAAAAGGAAGAACAACACTAATAGCTGATAAAAAAATAACCAGAAAAGCTTGGCACAAACCCAACAACACTATTGATTATTGGTCTATTTATGAATATAACTCCCAAAACCAAATCAAGGCAAAATATGGAAAAGGAGTTTATCAAATCTATGAATACAACACCCAAGGTCAACTAATCAAAAATACTTTCTACAACTCCAAAGATGGCTCTATTAATCGTTATTACATTTATGAATACAACATCCAAAGAACTAAAAAAACTTGTTACAAGCCCGACGGTTCTATTTGTTTTTGGTCTATTTATGAATACAACCCCCAAGGCCACCTAACTAAAAAAATTAGTTATAATTCTGACTTCAACATTGTTTATTGTTATGATCTTTATAAATGCAATAACCAAGGCCAAAAAATCGAAAAAAAATATGTGTATGGCGCTGATGCCTCTGCTTCTCCTTTTGGTTCTTGGAGATATGAATACAACGCTCAAGGCCAACTAACCAAAAAAATTGATTTTGGGACTTACGGTTTTAACGGCGGAATTTCTGACGTTTGTTATACTTGTGAATATTCAAATTAAAAATTTAGACTAGTTTTATATCTAGTCTTTTTTTTGAACCCTCTTTTAATATAAAATATTAAACAACTATTTTAACCCCCTTTTAACCCCCTTTAAACCCCCTTTAAAGACGTTTTAGAAAGGAAATAATAAAATGATATTAAACAAAGAACAACAAGCAGCTATTAATGATGACAGTCAAGTTTACTTTTTACAAGCAGGAGCAGGTACTGGCAAAACTACAACATTAATAGCAAAACATCGTAATGAGGTACTTTTATCAGATAAAAGAATGTTAATAACTAGTTTTACAAGACATGTAATAGAAAATATAGAAGCTCAAATTAATTTTTGTGGTTATACTGAATATAAGACCATTCATGGTTTAGCTTTAAAAGTAATAAGTTATTATTATTATCTTAAAGAAAAAGGTAGCTTTGAAATAGAATCTAATAGCGATTATTTGATTAAAAAAACTATACTTAAAATATTTAAAGATAAAAACTATTTAGCTACTAAAAAAAAAGTAGATGATTTATTAAAACAAATAAAAAAAATAAACAAAGGTATTTTAGAAAGCAATGATGATGTAATAGAAAATGACAAAAAAAAAGACAAAGAAGAAGACAAAGAAGAAGACAAAGAAGAAAGAAAACTTACATTAAATGAATTGTACGAAAGTATTAGAAAAGAACAAAAAGAAAAAAATGCTTTTACTTTTGATGAGTTAATTTATTTAGCTACAAAGCTCTTAGAACGAGATTTTTCTTTAAGAGATTATTTTAGCTCTTTATATGATTATATTTTTATTGATGAGTTTCAAGATTTAACAATAAATCAACTTAACTTAATAGTTTATTTAAACTTTAAAAAAAATAAAGGTTTTTTTGTAGGAGATTTTAACCAACAAATTAATAGCTTTCAAGGCTCTGACCTAAATTATAGTAAAGATTTTTTAAAATTAATTAATGCTAAGTATGGCTGTCTTAAAGAAAATTATAGAAACCCGAAAGTTATTCTTGACTCATCAAATAATTTAATTGAACAAAAATTGTCTTTAAATAATAGGGAGCAAGGCGAATTATTACATGAAACGTTTAGTACTGAACAAAAAGAATTAGATTATATTTTTGATAAAATAAAAATAATGTTAAAATGTGGAATTAAAGAAGAACAAATAGCAGTGATAGCACCACAAAGAGCTATTTATACTAAATTATTAAGAGAAGTACAAAAATCAGGTCTTTTTAATATTAGATTTGCAACGATTCATCGTGTTAAAGGTTTAGAATATGATTATGTTTTTTTAATGGGATGTGAAGATACTTATTTTAAATATGATAATATGGAACATAAAAGATTATTTTATGTAGCTATGACACGAGCAAAAAAACGACTTATTTTAAGTACAGTTTATAATAGAAAAAATTATTATTTTTATTATGCTATGTTGCCTAAGCAAGAAAAAATAAAACAATTATTGCATCAAGAAGAAATACAAAAATTAAGTTTAGATAAGTTAAGCCAAGTAGGATTAAAAAAATTAGGTTTTGATTCTTATTCTTTTTCTTTATTAAAACAAATGTCATTATTTAATTTGTCGCAAGATTTATTAAAAAAATTAGATGTTCTAGATTTATGTCAAGACGAATTAAAAGCTGTTTTAATGCAAGATAAAGAAATTAAATTTTTGTTAAAAAAACAGTGTATAGAGTTGTTGATTAAAAATGTTTTAGGTGATTTTGTAATTGAATATATGAAAGCTTTGATACCTGTTAAAAGTAAAGCTTGTTATTATTTAACTGACATTAAAATAAAGGATGGTATAAAGGCTTATTTAGTTAAAGAGATTCTAAATGTTAATTTAGGTCTAAATGATGTTACAATTTCAAAAACAGTTAAAGATGAAATAGAAAAGTTAAAAGATGATTATTTAAGTTTATATTCTAGTTCTAAGAGTGATGATTATTTTAGAAAGTTTTATTCTGCTTTGGTTTATAGTAAAGAAACTGACAACGGCCTTTTTATTAAGCGTCAAAATCTAGGTTATAATTTATGGCGAATTAATATGGAATATCAACTTTTTAGAATCAAAAAGAAACATATAGAAGTTAAAGATGGTTTAGATTATGATTCAAAAAGTAAAGATAAAAAAAAGGATGATAAAAGATATATTATTAAAAGCAAAAAAAACGCCTATGAAAAATTAATTTATAATTTTAAAGATGCTAAATGTGTCTCTTTTGTTTCTTTTAATCTATCAGATAAAAATACTGATGGCTCGGATTCAAAAGATAGAAACAATATTGATAAATTATCTTTGATTTATAGAGAGTTTATAAAAGCAATAAGGGAGATTGTAGGTTTTGAGTTTAAGCATTTTAGAATCTATGAATTAACTCAAAAAGGTAATCTACATTATCATTGTATTTTTGATTTTGACGTAATGGAAAAATTAGGATATGATGACTATTGTTTAAAGAATAATAAAGATTATCAATTTTATTATGGTTCTGTTCCTGCGGGTTTTACATTATACCGTGTAAAAGGAAAAAAACCAATTCCTATCTTTAATAAAATATTTGCAAAAATTGTTGCAAAACATTTTCCAAACTTAAAAAAAATGTCTCCGATTCCACAAGGGATTAAAGTATATAAAAAGATAACTAATAAAATAAGTCACATTATTTCTAATTTTAAAAAGATAAACAAAAAAACTATAATGTGTTATAACAAGGTGGAGGCAAATATATCTTTTATAAAATTAGTTTCTGAGTACGTGACAAAATACACAACTAAAAATGAGAATAAGAATAATCAAAAAGAATTAAAAAAACAACTAGATAACAGGGATGAAAAACAAGAATCTTTACTTGATAAGTTAATAAAGATTTTTAGAAAGAAAAAAAAGACGTTTATTTGTTTTTAGTCGTAATTGTAGACAAATACCGATTAAAAAAGAAATTAAACATTATTTTAAAGATATAAACTTACCTGACAAACATTTAAATAGTTTAAATGTTTATGATTTTAAAAGTAAAAAGGTAAGCTACGACCATCCTTTGAAAAAGATAGTTAAATATAAAAAGATAAAAAATAGCCTATATTTAAGCTTTTATTATTCATCAACTCCTTGCTATGAAAAAAGTAGAGAAAAATTAATTAAGACATTAACAAATGTCTATCAAATACAAAGGCGCATTATAAAAGCGCCTCCGGAGATAAAAAAATTAGCTCGTAATTATAATGTTAACTTTTTTAGCATTTTAAATTACTTACAAAACCAATAAAAAGATAAGTGATTATCTTATTAAACTAACCAGTTTTAATTAAAACTGGCTTTTTGTGTTGATTTTTTTTATTTTTATGTTGCATTTTTTCTAAAAATGTTATAATAAAAGTAAGCTTAGTTAATAATCTGAGTCAATTTTTGAAAAAATATAGAAAAAATAAAAAATGACAATCCTTTTATTTAACCTATATTTTTAAAAAAACCTTTGATATTTCCTATATTATTACCTCTTTTCTTTTCTTGTATTGATCGCGATAAAGACAAACTTGATGCCGATTACAAAGACTACGAAAAGAAAAAAGAAGAATATAAAAATAATTTAGAATCCGACAAAACCATCAAGGAATATGGCCAATCAAGAGAATTAGTTAAAAACATCGCAAGAAGGGAAGAATCCATAATCGATGAATATCAAAAAATCACCGACGAATTAACAGCTAAACATGAAGAAGTTTCAGATACTGGGAAATTGTGTCTAAAAAAATCTGAATTAGAACAAGAACTCGAAGAATTAAACGTAGAAATCGAAAACGCAAAAGAAGAATTAAAAAATAAATCTCCAAACTACAATCGCGCTCAACAAAGATTAAAAGAAAAACAAAAACAAAAACAACATGCTAAATTTTTTCAACCGATTACCAATAAATAATTTTTAACAAAAAAAGCAAGTTAATGTCTTAGAAAAAGACAATTAAAAAACCATTTTTAAGCATAAAACTTGTTTTTTTTTTTTTTGAGGTATAATAACAATATAATTAAAAAAAGGAGAATTAAAAAATGAATAACAAAAAAAGTTCAGCACCAATCATTATAATTTTATTAATTTTAATAATTAGTGGTGGCGTTGGTTTTTATTTTTGGATGAACCAAACACCAAATCCCGAAATCCCACAAACCACCCAGCAACCCAGACCAAACCCAAACACACCTCACACACACCCCACGCACGGCACCTCAGCCCTCAAACCAGAAAAAGGTGAAGAAGAATTAAACGAAACCAAAACAGAAGAACCCCAAGACCAATCAACCCAACCTAAATTCACAATCACACAAGCTAATTTTGACAAAGTAAAAGAATATATATTTTCAGAAACTGATGACAAAAAAATATTACCAACCGACCTTTCCGACACTGCAAAAACCGAAATTGAAAAAATTAAAAGAAGTTGGAAAAATTCATTAAGTTTTTTAAAAGAAGAACAAAATAGAATTGATAAAGAAAATAAAACATGCGATGAACATAACGCCAAAATCCAAGAAATAAAATCGCAATACCCATCATTAAAATCTCAAAAAGAACAATTAGTCCAAGAAAAAACCAAAAAAGATAAAGAAATTGCCAAAAAACAAGAAGAAAAACTCGCCTCACCTGATGATAAAATTAGACTAAAAGCCGAAATCTCTAAATTACAAGACGAACGACTTGAAGTAGTTGGCGAAATTGACGACATTAAAGTTAAAATCGGAAAATTAGAATCCGATCAAGAAATGTACGAAGATATGTTATCAAGCGCCAAAAGTTACAAAAAAATATTAGAAGACCGATTTAAAAATACTAAAAAAGATTTTCAAAACCAAATTATAACTTCACTTAACGCCCTCTACCAAATCACCTCAACTGAGGAATAAATAAAGTAAAAGGAGATTTAATTAATGTTAAAATTAAAAAAACAATTTAAAATAATAAATGTTTGTTTGTTTATTTTCTTGGGATTATTATTTATCGTTAACAATACAAAAGTAATGGCAATGAATAATAATGAAGCTGGAACTAGTAATGCTCCGTCAATAGAAGAAATAATTGTTAATATAAAAAATAAAATTCGTGAAAATGCAAGCAAAAAAGTTAATGTAGAAAAAGAAATATCACAAGAAAGAAATAATCGAAATAATCTTCAAAAAATTGAAAATCTTACTAAAATATTAACAAATTTGACAAAATTAATTAATAATCAAAAAGAACAACTGAAAATATATAAAACACTTTTAAAATCTTTAAATGATTAAAAAAATCAATATAATAAATTCAACCAAAAAACCAATTAGTAAATTATAAAAAAATACCCAAAACAAAGGAGAATTAAAAAAATGCAAAAAGCAAAACACGATTACAAACCGAAATTGATGTTTTAAATCAACAAACATCAGAACTAGCTAAACAAATTGGTAATGTTAAATTAGAAATCAAAAAACTAGAATACAATAAAAAAATGTATGAAAATATGTTGATTAATGCTAATAAATTAATAAAATCCAATGAAAGAAACCTTAAATATTTTGAAAAAGATTGCAATGAACAAATTATTTCTATGCTTGATTCGTTTTTCAACATAATACCATAAAAAAAAGATACATAAAAGACCCATTTAGGGTCTTTTTTTTATATTGATAACAAACAAACCAAAAGAAAGGAGACAAAACATGTTAAAAAAATTATCTAAAAAACTAATCAAAAACGAAGTAGATCTTTTTGGATTTCTACTTTTAGGAATGTTTACAATCACTACTTTGTTTTTAGGAATTATAGATATGATTAAATCTAGTTCATTTTTTAACCCATTTACCCAAAAAGATGTTATAATTTTGCTTTTAATTACAATCATATTTAGAGAATTATCTAATCATATAGATCGTGAAAAAATCCAGTTGTCATTTAAATAAACCACTAAAACCCAAAAGAAAGGAGGTACTTTCATGACAAAAACAACTAAAATTCCCTTTATCTAAATATTTAATCATTATTTTATCCATCATTCTTTTTAACTTATCTTCTTCTATCTCCGCTTATTCTTTCTTTCATCGCCAAACAAAATCAACCATTAAATTATCTGACAACCAAACTCTCCAACAAGAATGGTTAAATACCCAGCCAAAATTAAAAAGATACGATCTTAACATTCTTTCAAAAAAAGATATCCCAAAGTTAATGGAATTATTTAATGTTAATGGAGTTTGGTTGTACGACCCAGGCGGAACACCCCCAGGTTATAATTCACATACTCACAAGCAAGTAGGTTCTTGGTACTTTAAAAACCCGCCAAAAGGTTTGTTAGGTGTTTATTTCAAGGCACGTGATAATCCTTTTAACGAAAAATATCCACACAGAGACCATCAATACACCCTTGACGACCTTTTAAAATACGAAATCGCCATCGAAGAAGCATTTGTATTTTGGGATGCCAATGTCATCACACCAACCAACCCCCCCAAAATCCATTTAATAGCACAAGATATTTATGTAGGCCAATCTAAAGAAGAAGCTATTAACAAATATTTAATATCAAATCAAATAACCAATCACACAAAAGTAATTAACCCATATTGTTATAACACCACTCACAACACTGGTATTGTAATTCCTTTACCAACCTCATCATACAACTCTCACACAATCGACACCATTTATTTTGATGCTGGTATAAGAATCATGCCAGAAAACACCCCTAACAAAACCTACACAATCAATGACCTATTAAAACTATCAAACGGCGCAAAAAACATTTATCTTTTTACATTCAACACCAAAAAATACATAAAAACAATCACCTTACCAGACAATATAGACCCATACACTGCCATTCGCGATTGGAAAAGGGATAATAATTTATTCAATTATCCACCACTAGTCAAAGAAAATGGTTTTATAACTAAAAGATTAGATGAAACTCAAACCTCCAATCAAAAACTTAAAAATGGCGACAAATTAGAGGGGGAAGCTTGCTCTAAAGCTATAATAGTTTCACAACAATTCGAAACTAATGACACAATTTATATTGTTTCATGCGGTAATCACAGTTTTGTATATCAATTATTGCAACGATATAACCAAGATTTAACAAATTGGAAAAACCAATGTTATTTCAAAGCTGGAACCACATATACAGCAAAAGAAATTAGAGAAAAATTAGGCAGAACCGACCTCACAGTTTTTTGTTTAGATGGCAGTGGGGTTGATTGGTTCAATATTTCTGAAGCGAGCTTGCGCCCAACCAAAGAAAACAACTTTAAACTTCATTATGCATATAATACAGGTTGGGGTTGGCTCTATGACACTTGGTGGTTTTATTTACCAGGAACAAGCCGCCCTTTTTGGAATGACGGCTGGGACCCAGGAAAAAGCCTTTGGTTGGGAAGTTCAATCCACAACAATTCATTCAAATTCAACACCTACGTCGACACCACCCCACCACCAAAAAAACCAAAAGAACTAGAATAAAGACCTTTTCCAAAGGTCTTTTTTTTACCCACATAAAAAAATAATTTCTAACCGAAAAAAGCAAGTTAATGTCTTAGAAAAAGCCAATTAAAAAACCATTTTTAAGCATTAACTGTGTTTTTTTTATTTTTTTGAGATATAATAACGATATAACTTATCAAAGGAAATAAAAAAAATGAAGACCAAATTAACTAAGAAACAAAAAATTATCATTATCATTACAACTTTTTTATTATTTGTCGTTGGTTTATTTTTAATTTTTAATTTTTTTCAAAAACCAACAGCTACACCACCAATTGAAAAAACATTTACTTCCGATAACACTCAATCTTACGAACAAAACTTAGAAAATTGGAAAAAACAATGTTTTTTCAAAGCTGGAACCACATATACAGCAAAAGAAATTATAGACAAAATAGGCAGAAGCGACGTAACAGTTTATTGTTTAGATGGTAGTGGGGTTGATTCGTCTTATAATTCTGAAGCGAGCTTGCGCCCAACCAAAGAAAACAACTTTAAACTTTATTATGCATATACTACAGGTTGGGGTGGGTTGTTTGACGATTTGTATTTTTATTTACCAGGAACAAGCCGCCCTGTTTGGAATGGGGGCTGGGACCCAGGAAAAAGCCTTTGGTTGGGAAGTTCAATCCACAACAATTCATTCAAATTCAACACCTACGTCGACACCACCCCGCCACCACCAAAACCAGAAGAACTAGAATAATTTTTAACTAAAATGCCCTAAATGGTTACTCGAAGAAGACAAAGACTTTTTCATGGATGAAGTTAATTGCCCTACAAATAAAAAAAGATGAAGATAATCATGTTATATGTAAAACCTACTACCTTCACTTCAACCCCAAACAAGCCTACATCACCTTATACACCCAAAAACATAACACAAAGAATGAAGAAAATAAATAAAAAAAGAAAAGAGAAAAAAATGTTAATTTTTAGATTAAAAAAACAATTACATTTATTACCAATAGTTTTATTTAGTTTTTTAGGAATATTTTTAATCACTAATAATCCAGTTATGGCAATGGAAAAAAACAAACCCCTTCAAACGTTTTATAACATTGAAACCAACAATGTTAGAATAAATCAAAATAAACCCATAAAAATTAGTTATTATGTTAAAGATAAAAATTTATCATTAGAAGATATGGCAAAAAACATAAATATAATAAATAAAATAAAATAATCCCAGTTAAAAAAATAATTTAATATATATTTAATACAAATATTAACAACCCGTAAAAACCAAAAACCCACAATACCTTTAAAACGCATTATTTTACCTCTTAATGACGTTTTAATAAGTTCTTTGAACAGATAAATTGTATTTTTAAAACGTTTTAAAGACCAATATTTTGAATAAACAAATATTAAGCAAAACAAATCATAACCAAGACTCTCTTTATGAGAGTCTTTTTTTTATATCCAAAATAAAATTAAAGGAGAATTAAAATGGATAAAAATAGAATAAAAATAGTTAACAAAAATTTTAAACATTTTCATAATATTTTCAATCGCCTCATTTCGAAATATTATTATAGAAACGCCAAAACATTACAAAAAATGGAAAATATAGCTTATTTATTAACAGTTTAGAGTTAATATACTCTCAAACCCCAAAAAAACAATTATTTTTTCATTATAAAAATTGGGACGAAAGTTATTCCACGTTCAGTTTTGAAATTTACGATAATAATTTCATCATTCGTGGGAAAATGGCAGTTTTTTATTTAGAAGATAAAGAAGACATTATTCCCATAATTGAATTAAGCCAACAAGAAATTGGTTTTTTTACTGATTTTAATATACTTATTTTTTTAGATCGAACTGAAAAATTTTGGGACGCAAACTTGAATACAACCATTCAAGAATTAAACAAAGGAAAACAATTTTTGACTCAATCAATCGGAAGTGATGTTGTAATTTTAAAATATGACTCATCCCCCAATTTTAAAACATTAATTTATTCCTTGCATTTCCCTATTTTTAAAAACTAAAACAAACCCTAATTTAGACCTTCAAATTGAAGGTCTTTTTTTATGCCCAAATTAAGATTAAAAGGAGAAACAATCATGAAATTAATTATATTCGAAGGACTTGACGGCAGTGGAAAAACAAGTCTAATAAAAAGCATCAAACGTGAATTAAAAAAACAAGGCAAAGAAGTGATTGTTATTCGCGGATTAGGAAGTTCAACAATTGGCGAATCTATACGTGAAACATTTTTAACACACAACAAATTACACAATTTAACTAGATATTTTTTAAGTTTTGCCAACATGATCCAAACCCAAGAAGAACTCATCAAACCCCACTTAAAAACCCCTAAAATCATTTTAGTTGATCGTTGGTTAGGCTCTAATTTTGCATATCGTGTATATCCTAATCAAATTGATAAAAAATATTATCTTTTTAACAATTTAACTAAATTTTTTATCAAACCAAATTTGACTGTTTATTTAAAAATCGACCCACAAATAGGGTTAAACCGCAAAGTAAATCAAACTAATCACACACTCGATGTCATTGAATCAAGCCCATTGTCATATTTTTATCAAGTAGAAAAAGGTTTTCAAGAATTTTTAAAACGAAAAAACCTAGGTCCTCAAATTGTTTTAAAAGTGATGGAAGCTAAAAATTCCAACTTCAACACAAACCAAATAATCAAAAAAATAGGAGAAATACCAAATGGCAATAATCACTAAGAAACAATGCCAAAACGGCAATCTATATATCCATTATAGCAACGGTAAAATAAAAACTATTAAAAAAGATGGAACCATCCGATGGCGTACCAAAAAAATTAAATTTAAAACCCCAAAAAGACTCTTTAATTAGAGTCTTTTTTTATTTAGAAAGGAAATTAATCAAATGAATCAATTAACTAATTTACATTTCAAAAATATTAATGTTTTTAATCACCAAACTTCATGTGTTAACATCACTAAACAAATAAGGGCGCCAAAGAGGCCTAAATATCGAGCTATCTAACCAATATGCCAGTGCCGATAAACACTGAATGGATATGGTCGGTCCGTTAAACGAAAGAATAATGGATTACAGCAGACCATAAAAGCGGATTGAGACGAAGTAGTTAGTCAAGAGGATACCGCCACCAAATTGTCCCATGGATAAGCCTGAAATGGTCTAAGAAGGAAAGCAGATGTAATCTTAGAACCTAATACGCAAACTACTGAAGCCGTATAGTCCAGAGTCTAACAGGATATATTATTTGTCTTGGTTAGTTTATCTAATTAACAGAAAGCCTGGAATCTCACCGACAGTCAGGAAAGACGTTAAAACATAAGCGGTTACTTCACCTAAAGGACAAAGGTAGATATTTAGAGTAACTTGGAGAATCCTAAAAGCTAGTTATTTAATTAACAAGTCAAGGAATAAATGCCGAGACGCTCAAGGATAAAGAAGCTATTTAATAGTCGTGGATAATTCAAAGTTAACATTGGAATATGCTAACACAATGACCCACCAGGGCGAAGGTTAATAACCTTTACAAGGCGAAAGTAGCTAGTAATTTACTATTTATTCACTGTAATCAAGGAAGGAGTTGATAAATATGTCAACAACTGTTTCAAATGAAACTAAGCTTTCGCGAACATTGAATAAGATCCTATATTGTTCTACAAATAACTATCCTCTAAAAAGAGAATTACAGCAAGGAATGAATAATCTACATAACACGTTAATTGCATTTAACAAAATTGCAACCAACAAAGGTGCGGGTACACCTGGAATTGATGGTAATACAATTGACAGTCTCAATCTTAAAAAATTAGAAAGATATCACAAGGAATACATCAGTAACAAGTACAATCCAAAGCCTGTTAAAAGAATATTCATTCCCAAAGACAACGATAAGGTTAGACCTCTTGGAATACCTACCATAAAAGATAGAATAGTCCAAAGAAGCCTTGAACAACTCTTAACTCCTTATCTTGAAAATCAATTCTTAGAATGGAGTTTTGGATTTAGAACCAAAAAATCCTGTCTTGATGCAATCAAACGCGTCAAACAGAGATTTAAGGGAATTGATTATATCATCAAAATTGACCTTAAAGGTTATTTTGACACAATCAATCATGAAACTCTTATGAAAACCTTGACGAAGTTTATACGCAAGAATAAAACTCTTTCAACCATTAACAAGTGGTTAAAAGCTGGGTTCATGAAAGATGGCATCAAATACGAATCTTTATCTGGTTCTCCACAAGGAGGAATCATCTCCCCATTACTTGCCAATGTATATTTACATTACATTGACATCAAAATGGACGAACTAATTAAAGAAGGAACACCAATAAGGAAAGCAAACCCAGGATATGGAAAAACATACCGTCAGGGAATGCATCATAAATTGGGGATTGATAGTCAAATTAACCTAAATCCAAAAACAAGAGTTGAATATATCCGATATGCCGATGATTTTATCATAGGAATTAAAGGGAAATATGACAAAGCTGAAACTATTAAAAACCAAGTGACTCAATGGCTAGAACAAGATTTAAAACTGACAGTTAGTAAAGATAAATCAAAAATTGTAAAAGCCAATAAGGGCACAAGGTTTCTATCCTACATGATTAGGGTAAATCCAACCAGTAGTAAACTCACCGAAAAAACCCACAAAAAATCCCTAAACGGTCGGGTACAAATCCAAGTTCCCAAAGCAAAAGCCAAGGAATATGGATATGAATACAATTGGTTAAGAAGAGGAAAGGTTAAGCATGATGAAACATTAGCAAATAGGGACGAATTAGAAATAATACGCACTTATAAGACAATCGTACGTGGAATCATCCAATACTTTTGTTTAGCTAACAATCTAAATGCATTAACCCATCTAACCTATCTAGCTGAGTATAGTTGTTTGAAAACTTTGGCAAGGAAACACAAAACGGCAATTGCCAAAGTGCGAAAAAAGTTTAATCGTAACTCAACTTGGTCAATTCCTTATCTAAACAAAGGGAAAGCCAGATATGAGTCATGGATTGTTTACCCTTGGGATAAGATTAAGAAAATGCGTAGTTGTAAGAAAAATCCCGATATCATCATCAATCCTTATCTATTCCAAGGTCGTACGAATCTAACAGACCGCCTTAAAGCGGAAATATGTGAGAAATGCGGCAAAACAACCCAACTTCAAATCCATCACGTTGGTACGGTTCGCAATGAAAACCGCAAAAGCGTGATGAATAAGAGTACAAAGGTGTTATGCATGGATTGTCATAGAAATATTACGAACCAACAAATGCATGATATCAGATTAAATAACAAAAATAAAAGAACAAGATAGAATAAATAGCTAATCAGCCGTAAGGCAAAATTAGTTCTCGAAAGAGAGTAAATTATGGAAAGCCGTATGCTTGGAAACTTGCTCGTACGGTTTGGACGGGGGCTGATTGTAAATAAAACAGCAAACGCAAATCGCTGAATAAGACGCAATTAATCTATCCGTATAATTATTACTTTTTTTCACCAACATATTACAACTCGCACATAAACACATTAACACGCCCCTATAAACGCGTATATACCCCCTAAATTTCGCGATTTTATTTTAGCAAATTAGGGGTTTTTTATTTTTATAACAATAAACCAACTAAAAAAGGAGAAAAAAAATGAAAAACGACACAAACCAAGAAATTAGAATCGGAGGTTGGGAAACAAAATCAACCCCCGACGACTTAGTTCAAATTAAAAACTTTTTACAAACAATAAAACAAGAATTATTAAATATTACGATTGTTTCACATTCTAAAAAGAAAAACACCTATCAACAAGCTAATTACCGCCCCAAAAACCAAACTCTCTTTGTCGACCCTCAAATCTTAGAAGAAATCAAAAAGTATAGAATAGAAATAATCAAAAATCGATCTCCCGAAAACGATAACAACATAATAACACTCACTAACCCCACAACACCCCTTAAAAGCCAAAATAATACCCTTAAAACGCATTTTCCTATATTCCAAATTAATTATCACAACAAACAAAAAGACTACATTAAAGAATTAATTGGGAAAATTGATGTCAATAAATTAGAAACTTTACAATTATATCAATTAGACCCTCAAAAGCTGGATAAATACAATAACCCCATCAACACAAACTATAAAAAAGGGCTAAACATCATCTATTATCGAGAAGAAGATTTAAAATACATTAAATTATTTTTAATCAAATCAAAACAGGGCTATCGGGTTAAAAAGATGCGCCCCGATTATAAAAGATATTTAACAAAAGAAAAATCATAAAAATTTATTTTAACTCATCATTTTATCATCATTCACTCATCATTTTATCATCATTTGCCTCATCTAATTTCCTTGTAACAAACAAACATTTTTAAGGAGTGATATTTTATATATTATATCGATAATGATAATGATACTCGATATTTGATATTATCGTTGTATCTTTTATCTATCATTATTATTTATCGATATATAAATAACTTCCCATTTTCCCTTTCCATTATTAAAGAGAGATTTTTTAAATCCAAACCAACAAAAAGCCCTCAACGCGCTGAAGCGCTAACAAAATTTATAAGTATACACAAATAAAAGAAAAAAGACGAAAAAGAAAGACCCCCCCATTTCCGCGTCTCCCCCCCTTTTTTTTAGAATGAATTGCGTTTTCAAGCAAAACTTCTTTAAAATAAAATAATTTAGAGTTATAATAATTAATATATGAAAAAAATATAAAAGGTCAATTGGTATTTCAATCATGAAAAATGAAAAATTAAAACAAAAAATTAAATCATTCATCTCCTTCTCAATATTCTCAAAATCTTAGATAAATAATTTATTTAAAATATTTAACCTTGAAAAAAGGTTACCCTTCTACGCATTTTTTTCAAAAAACATCATAATTGCGTAAAAAAATAATTTTAATTTCATTTCCTTGGCACTTTTTTCACTTTTTTTACCTAACTATATAGTGTAAAGATAAAATATTTAAAAAAATATCTTTTGAAACTAAAGAATTATTAAAAAGCTTTAGACGCTTTTTACAATTAATAAAAATATTTCTTTAGTTTGAAAAGATATGAAATTATTACCTTTTTTTTAGCCTTAAAGAACAATTTTAAAATAAAAAATTGTCTAAAAAAACGAAACAGCGCACTTCTTCTTCGCCAGTAAAATCTGAATGTTTTACTTTTGCTTTGTTTTGGGTAGCGTCAGTATCTAAAGTAATTGTGAATTTGTTTTGTTCTACTGTTTTTAAATCAGTATTTTTAGTTAACACTGCATCTTTAATTGCAGCTTGAGTTCTTGCATCTAAAGCACCTAATTGTGTTATTGTTAATTTTTTGTCTAATGCTTCTTTAATACTAAATGTAACTACTACATCACCATCAAAATTTGGATGTGTTACTGTTGCTTTATTTTGGGTAGCATCAGTATCTAAAGTAATTGTGAATTTGGTTTTGTCTACTTGTGTTAAATTATTAGCATTTGTACTTAACACTGCAGCTTTAACTGCATCTTGGGTTCTTGCATCTAAAGCACCTAATTCTTTTACTGTTAATTTTGTGCTTAATTGTGGTTTTTCTACTGTTACATTATTAAATACAACACTACTACCACTTTGTGCTTTTGAATTTGCAGTCGCAGTAAGGGTTGCTTTTTTGTTATCGTTAGCATTAAATGTAATTGTTGCATCAGTATTTAAAGTCAATGAACCATCTTGTTTTAAGAATTTATTTAAAGTTGCTTGGGTTTTGTTTATAGTTTCTGCTTGTGTAACAGTAATTGTTTCAGTTGTAGATTTTGTGAAAGTGCTTAATTGTTGTTTTGCTGCAGCATTTACAAAAAAATTATTATGCAAAAACAAAAAAGAAATAAAAAAAGACAATAAAAATAATTTTATTATTTTAAAAAAGCGTTTTTTTCTTAAATGCATTTTCAAATAAACCTTTCTTATAAGTTTTTAACTTAAATAAAATGGTTTTTAAAAGAACCAAAAAACCACTTAAAGCGTACCGGTACTAGACCGGTACCGTTTTTATTTTTTAACTTTTTGAAAACAATAATATCCAGAACCTAAACTTAAAAAAGTTAAAACAATTCCTAAAGTCCACCATAATCCGGCAAGTGATGATTTTTCTTCTTGTTTTTTATCAGATTCTTTTACTTCAGCTTTAGAATCTGTTTCTACTTTGTCTTGAGAATCAGCTAGTTTTTCATCATCTTTTGGTTTTTTAGTTTCTGCTTCATCAGCTACTTTAACTGTTTCATCAGTTGTTTTAGTTTCTGTATTTCCTTTATTTTCTTCTGGTTTTGAAGTTTCTTCAGTTACTGCTGGGTTTTTAGTTTCTGTATTTCCTTCAGTTTTTTGAGTTTCTGTATTTCCTTCAATTTTTTGAGTTTCTGCTTCTTTAGTTTTTTGAGCTTCTAATTCTTTAGCTTTTTGAGCTTCTGCTTCTGGAGCTGTTACAACTGGTTTAGCTGTTTGAGCTTCTGATTCTTTAGCTTTTTGAGCTCCTGCTTCATCGGTTGGTTTTTCATCATCAGCTGGTTTTTTAACTGTTTCATCAGCTACTTTTTTAGTTCCTGCTTCATCAGTTGGTTTTTTAACTGTTTCATCAGTTACTTTTTGAGCTGCTGCTTCTTCTGATGGTTTTGAATCTACTTTGTTGTCAGCTGGTGTTTCATCATCAGCTGGTGTTTCATCAGCTAGTTTGTTGTCAGCTGGTGAAGTTTTTCCTGCATTTAGTTGTCCTGATGCGTTAGTGTCTCCATTTGATTGTTGTGTTGCGTTAGTGTCTGCATTTGGTTGTCTGTTGTCAGTTGTTGCAGTTGGTGCAGTTGTTGCGTTAGCATCTACAACTGGTGCAGTTGGTTGAGCTACTTTTACATTAGTAAATACAACACTACCTTGTGCTTTAGTAGAATTTGGAGCCGCAGTAATAGTTGCTGTTTTTTTGTTGTCAACATCATTAAATGTAATTGTTACATCATTATTTACAGTTAATGAACCAGCTTTTTTTAAGAATTTATTTAAAGTGTCTTGGGTTGGATTTGTAACGTCTGCTTGTGTAACAGTAATTTTTTTAGTTGTAAGTTTTGTGAAAGTATTTAATGCTTTTTTAACGCTAAATGTAACTTTTATTGTACCAGTTAATTCTGAATGTGTTATTTTTGCTTTTGTTGCTCTGTTTCTTACACCAACAAATTGAACTGTTAATTTGTCTCTGTCTGCTGCTTTTAAATCAGGATTTTTAGTTAACACTGCATCTTTAACTTTGTCTTCAGTTCTTGCATCTAAAGCACCTAATTGTTTTGTTTGTAATTTTTGGCTTAATGCTGCTGGAGGTGTTGTGTTAGTGCCTGCAGTTGCTGGATGTGTTGTGTTAGTTCCTGCATTAGGAGCTGTTGGGTTTGAAGTTTTTTCAGTTACTGTTGGGTTTGAAATTCCTTCATTTCCTTCTGGTTTTGAAGTTTCTACAGTTTTTTTAGCTTCTTTTATTTCAGTTTTAGTTTCTTCAACTACTTTTTCTTGAAAATCAGCTTGATTTTCGGCTTTAGGTTCTTTAGCTAATCTATCTGCTGCTTGTCTAGCTGCTTCTTCTTGTTCTTTAGCTATTATTTCTGAAACTTGTTCAACCTCTTCTTGTGTTGGATCTCGCATAACCATTCGGTCAGTATTTGGATCAAATTCACTTATAGATTCAATTGTTCCATCATCTCGGCGCTTAGTTTTTTTAGTTGTATCAATGTCTTGTCCGGTTGATCCCGCATTTGGTTTAACTGTTTGAGGTTTTTCAGAATTATCTCTTTCGGGATTATTTGATGGATTATCTGCAAAAATAATATTATTATGCAAAAGTAAAAAAAGAAATAAAAAAGACAATAAAAATAATTTTATTATTTTAAAAAAGCGTTTTTTTCTTAAATGCATTTTAAAGTAAACCTTTCTTATAAATTTTTTTAAAGAAACACAAAACCAATAAAGAATAAAAAAATATTTTGGCTATTATTTTTTAAATACTCGTACCTCCCTATTCTTTATTTAAAACATAATAGTAATTTTTAAAATAAAACTACTATTAATTTTAATTATAACACCAAAAAAAACAAGTTTTACACTTATCAAATCTTTATTTCATAAGGTTTTTACTTGTTTTTTTATGATATTTTTTTATTTTTAAAATTATTAATAAATTAAAAATGTAGGTAATCAATGTTTTTTTGTTGTTTATGGAAAATCATTTTTGAAATATCTTTTTGTTAATTTTAAGTGTCATATAAAAATAAAAAAAAGACTATCACAAAAGATAATCTTTTTTTTCATTATGATTGAAATGTTAATATTTTAGTATATTTTTACTTCTTTAATAGTTTTGCCTTCTTGGTATTTAGTTATTTTAACTAGCGTGGATAACCAAAAAAAATTACATATTTTCTAAAAAAGGCACTCCCAAAATTCTTAGACTTTCTTGAAGAACAATTAGAACAGCTTTCACCAACAAAAGGTTAGTGTTTTTAATTGTTTCTTTAGTAGATAAAATTTTTTCTTGTGCATATAAACCATTAATATTTTGAGTTAATTTGATAATATATCTTGATAAAATACTTGGCATTTTATCTTGTTGACTTTTTTCCAAAATAGAAGGGAATTGACTTAATAATTTAATTAAAACAAAATAATGATTTTGTTGATATATTGTTTCATCAATTAAACTAAGATCTATTTTTTCTTTTTTTAAAAGCGAATTAAGGCGAGCAGCTGTATATTGTAAATAAGGACCTGTTTGACCTTTAAATTTTAAAATATTTTCAAGATTAAAATCGATATCTAAATGCCTATCGTTTTTTAAATCATTAAAAATAATAGCTCCAACAGCGATTTTTTGAGCAATTTTTTCTGAGCAAGATAAAGAAGGGTTTTTTTCTTGAATTATTTTTTGTGCTAAATTAGTTGCTTGTTTAATGATATCTATCAATGTAGTAAATTTATGATGTCTTGTTGACATTTTTTTGCCATTCATCAAAACTAGACCAAAATTAATATTTTCTATTTTAACATCCCAATATCCCATTTTTTGAATAACTTGAGCTAATTGTTGAAAATAAAGTTTTTGTTCGTTTCCTACTACATATAAAATAGTTTGACAATGATAAGTTTCGTAACGATATTTAAAAGCGGCTAAATCTCTAGTTAAATATAAAGTACTACCATTAGTTTTTTGAATCAAGCCAGGAGGCAATTGATCTAGTTGTATTAATAACATTTGATCTTCTTGTTTTATCATATTTTTTTCTTTTAATTCTTTTAAAAGGTCTTCTGTTTTATCGTTATAAAAAGATTCTCCTAAAAAATAATCGAAAGAAATTCCTAAAATATTATAAATTTTTAAAAATTCGCGCAAAGAAACATCACGAAAATAATTCCATAGTTTAAGATATTCTTGCTTTTGTTTTTCTAATTGCAAAAAAGCTTCATTAGCTTCATCGTTTAGTGTTTTATCTTCTAAAGCTTTTTGATGAAAAAGAAGATAAAGTTTTTGTAATTCGTTAATTGGATCTTTTAAAATTTTTTCTTCTTGTCCCCATTTTTGATAAGCAACAATCATTTTACCAAATTGAGTACCCCAATCTCCTAAATGATTAATTCCTATGACTTTAAAACCTAATTTTTGATAAATATTTTTTAAAGAATTGCCAATAACAGTAGAGCGAAGATGACCTACAGAAAAATTTTTAGCGATATTGGGAGAAGAATAGTCAATCACTACTGTTTGTTGATTGGGTTTTTGACTGCCATAATTACTTTGTAGTTCGTTGATTTGCAATAAAAGAGTTTTTGCTAAAAGCCCTCTTTTTAGTTTGATATTTAGAAAACCATTTAGAAAAGTTATTTGGTCGATTTCTTGTATAATAATTAATTCTTTTTTAATGCTATCAAAAAGTAAAGCAGGCTTAGAATTTTTTCTTTTAGCATAAGTAAACAAGGGTAAGGAAAAATCAAACTCTTTGCTTTCTGTTTGAACTTGTAAAAAAATCTCTTGACATAAAGTCTGTTTAATGACAGTTTGTATTTTGTTCTTAATAGAATCTAGCGTCATTTTGATAGCCCCTTTTTGACTGATTAACATAAAATTAGTATAAATATTTTAGTATAAGAGCTTTTTTCTAAGGAAAAAAAGTAGAAACATTATTTATAAATATTATAATTTTATTATATCATGTTTTTATTAAATTGTTGCAATAACTTTATTTTTTGTTTTGAATAAAGTAACAGAAAAAAAATTTAATCTTTTTTATAGTCATTTGAGGTATAATTAATAACAGTAATATGTTTTTATACATCAAACAATTAATATTACTAAAATTAGTTTAAACAACAATAGTATTTTTTTATTAATTCAAAATTTACAAAGGAAGAAAAAAAGGAATTATTTATGAAAAAATTAAAATTATCAAAATCAGCCAAAACACATTTTCAAAAGGTTTCTTTTGCCAAACAAAATGCATTATCAATTGCCTTAGTCATTATTTCTTTAATTACTTTTATTTGGGGCATTGTTCATAGTTGTTTACAAACACATTTATCTGGGTTTTCGTACTTTCAAAATATTTTTAATTTCACCAGACAAAGTGTTTTTTTAATTTTGATAGTAGCTCTTTTAGCTTTTACCAAATATAAAACAAATAAGTTTTATTCACTTTTAAGTTTTATTGCTTTAATCAATATTTTAATTGTTGGCTTAGTTTTCAAAGATTTCATTTCGGATTCTAATCAAGCCTTTATCTCTAATAATTCAATTATAGCAATAATGGCTACTTATTTGCAATATATTTTATTGCCTTTGTTTTATGGCTTTTATTTTTGGAAAAAAGCCCTTCTGCTTTTAACTTGGAAAAAAGCATGGCTTGTTTTGATCCACCCTTCGCTTTATTTTTTGACTTTTTTAAATCAAAAACAACAACCTTTTATCATTCCTAATTATCAATCTTATCCTAGTTTACCTTATTTTAAAATTTTTCTTGCTTTTGTTTTTTTGACTTTGGCTTTAATTGGGATTAAAAAAATCAAAATCAAATTTATTTATAAAATGTTAATGTTATTTTTAGTTCTTTTTGTCGCTTCAGTTATTCCAAGAGAAACAAGTGATTGGAGTCATGGTAGAGAATCAATTTTACATCCTCAACAAATGGGAGCTTCCTTTTTTCCTGAACCACAAGAAACAGCCCAACAAATGGCTAATTTGGTTTTTGAAAAAGACCAAAAATTAAATGATGGTGAAAAAATTTTAGAATTAGGCGCAGGCAGTGGTAATGTTACTAAATATTTAATTCACAAATTTGGAGTTAAAAATGTTATCGCTTTGGAATACGATAATCATTTATGTCAGGTTTTGCGTGACAAATATGAAGGATTGCAAGTTATTGAAGGTGATGCTTGTAATTTTATAAAATTATTAAAAGATAAAAAGGTTGGTATTGATAAAATAAAAGGCATTGTTTCGACTTTACCTTTAAGTGTTTTTACCCCAGAAAAATTAAAAGAATTAAACGATAATCTTTCTAAAACAATAGTAGACAATGAAATTAAATTTTTAGAGTATCGTCTTTTGCCTTTTTTAAGAGAAAAACATATTATTGAAGGCGTCAAAGAATTCAAGGATTCGTCAAAAAATCAATTTTCGATATATAATTTTGTTATTCCTCTCAAAATTTTTGTTTTTGAAAAAAAAAATTAAATTAAAAAAAGAAAAGTTAACTTATTTTTAAGTTAACTTTTTTTAATTATATTTAAACAATCTTATTTTGCTATCTATCACTTATTTTAATCGTTTCTTTTTTTAATAAAGCTTGGGATATTTCTTTTAATAAAGTTTGATTTTTTTGAATAATGGTTTTAGCTTCAAAAAAGCAGTTAGTAATTATTTTTTTAACTTCTTGGTTTGTTAAGTTATAATTGCTAAAAATAGGCTCTTGATTTGTCATAATATCGTTAATTTCATATTTTTTAACAATCGATTTAGCGATTGTTTGAGCATGGTTAAAATCATCAAAGAGATCCGAAATATCGTTAAAAATTAACTCTTCAGCTGCTCTGCCGGCTAAATAAAAAGTTACTAAAGCTAACATTTTTTGCAGCGAATTGATAGTTTTTGCTTGGAAGAAAAAAAGAGGATGATATTTTTTTTTAATGGTTTGCATATTGACAGTAATTTCACTTATTTTAGGAGCTAAGAGAAGTTTGGAGCTGATAACGGCTCGTCCGGCTTCGTGATAGGCAATTATTTTTTTTTCTTCGGAAGTATATAGACGTTTATTTTGGCTTACCCCCAACAAAACACGTTCCAGGGCTTTTTCTAAGATTTTAAAGTCGATTTTTGTTCTTTGATTTCTCATAGCCAAAATAGAAGCCTCGTTTAAAATAGCAGCCAATTGAGCCCCGTTTGTTCCTTGGGTTTGAT
This sequence comes from Candidatus Phytoplasma solani, assembly GCF_041729705.1. Classification (NCBI taxonomy): domain Bacteria; kingdom Bacillati; phylum Mycoplasmatota; class Mollicutes; order Acholeplasmatales; family Acholeplasmataceae; genus Candidatus Phytoplasma; species Candidatus Phytoplasma solani. Next base: position 459,355 of record NZ_CP103788.1, on the reverse strand, counting down.
AAGCCATCTTTTGCCAATCGATATCGGCAGCAATTTTTTTATTGCGAGCATGTACTTGCAAAATGGCTTTACGAGCTTTTAGGTCAGGTAATTTAATTTTAATAATCCGATCAAATCTACCAGGACGCAATAACGCCGGATCTAGCATATCAATTCTATTGGTTGCCCCAATGACAATGACTTGATTTAATCGCTCAAAGCCGTCCATTTCAACTAAAAATTGGTTTAAGGTATGATTTTTTTCTTGATTGCCACTGCTATTTAAAAATTTTTCCCTTTTACCCCCTAAAGCATCAATTTCATCAATAAATAAAATGCAAGAGGAGTTTTTTTTGATTTCTTGAAATATATTTCTAATGCGAGCGGCTCCTACGCCGATATAAACTTCAACAAATTCAGAACCGGAAAAAAAATAAAAAGGGATGTTAATTTCGTTGGCTAAGGCTTTAGCAAGTAAAGTTTTACCAGTGCCAGGCGGACCTTCTAATAAAACTCCTTTTGGAGTTTGTATACCGTTTTGTTTGTATTTTTGTGGATTTTTTAAGATATCGACTAACTCAAATAATTCTTTTTTTTCTTGTTCTAATCCCGCGATATCTGCAAAAGTGATAGTATTTTTATTTTGATAAAGCTTTTGAGATAAATTTCTTTTAGAATTGAAAAAAAAATTACTAAGGTTAACCAAAATCCAACACATAAAAATAAGAGTAGATAAAAAGAAGATTAAACGGATATATAATTCTAAGAAATTATATTTAGTGTTAGAAGTAATTGATTGTAAAAAAATTTTATAATTGTTGAGATTAAATAATAAGGTATTATAAAGAGAAGCAGTAATGAAACAGTAATATTTTTGCTGTTCGTACCCTTGAGCATAAATGAGATAATGTTCTTTGAAAAAAAAGTTATTATTATTTTTATGAATATAATGAACGTTGTTAACTTCTCGCTCTTTGATTTTGTCAATGAGTTCATAAAAATTAATCAAAGAAGCATTTTTTAATTGTTTTTTTTCTTTAATAAAATAAAAACCTTCTAAAGCAATAACTGTCGAAAAAGTTAAAATAATTAAAATTACGATATAAAAGATGATTTTGTTTTTTGTAAAAAAGCGGTATAAATTCACTAAATTATTAACTCCGTGTCAATTTTGAAACTAATGGGTTTTAAAATTTTTGTAAAAACTCTAATTTTCCTTTCAGACGAAAATTAATCAAATAAAGAAGAACTCCAATCAAAAGATTGTTAATAACAACAGATACTAAACTATAAATAACGTTTATTTTTAAGAAATCATATCTTTTTTTAGGAAATAAAAAATTTATTAATATGTTTGAATTTTTTTCTTCGAAGAAATGTTCTTGCAATAAATCGATAAAAAGCATGCTTGCAACAACTTGCACGACACTAATAATTAATAAGGCAAATATTAAAGATTTTTTGGAAAAGAGCTGATTTTCTTTTTTTTGATAAAACAAACCAGATAAACAACAAGCTAAGTAAGGTAAAAAAAATCTGTAAAGAAAAATCAAAAATATTTCTTCTTTTTGGTGATGATGGTCGTCGTGATTACTGCCAAAAAAAGCTTCTAATTGAAAATATTCAAAGGCAAAATGAATCAAAAGATAAGATAAAGTGGCAAAAAAACTATATTTAAATCCGAAAAGAAAACCAATTAAAATAATAAAAATTAATTCAATTTTAAAAAAAGAGTAACTACAATCAACACCGCTATTAATAGTAAATCGACAAATCAGTTCCAAAAAAAAAGCTAAGAAAAGCAAAAAAGAAGTGGCAATAATTCTTTTTAAAATATTTTGTTGACTATTTAACATTAAAAAAAATTCCTTTATTTTGAGATTTTTATTTTGTTGTAGTACTTAGTAGTTGTTCTTCTAAAATACCTTCTTTTAATAAATTTAAAAAATCATCGTTGGTGGCATCTAGAATATAATCGTTAATATCTGTTTGAGCCAAAACTTTGACTAAATGTTTCGTTTGGTAGATTACTCCTTGAAAAGCATGACAAAAAGAGGCTAAATTATCTTCTTTGTGAAAAAAATCACCGATTAAAGACAATGCTTGTATTTTGCCAAAACGAAGATCTAAAAAGATTTCTATTGTCCCCCATGAAAAGCGTTTTTTCAGTATTTTAGTGTGGTGAGGTTGTTCTAAAAAGGTAAATTCAGGGGAGGCGTATTGAAGCGCATTTGCTTCGATGGTTTTGGTTTCTTCCTGGCTTAATGAGTAAGTTTTAACAGTCAAAGACTTAATTAAATGTTGCATTAAGTCATCTTGTGACATATTTTGAGGAAGGTGCTTTTTAATATTAGTCACTCTGGAACGAACACTTTTAATTCCTTTAGAAATCAATTTTTGGTCGTTAGGAGTAATCACTTTAATCATGGTGTTAAAATCGCAATTGTAAAGCAAGGTACCGTGCGTAATCATACCGTTTTGATTTTGTAAAAAAGCGTTACCAGAAATTTTTTTACCATCTAACAAAAGGTCGTTTCTGCCGCTAAACACAATATTTAGTCCTAATTTTCGTAAAGAAAGCATAATTTTAGATAAATAAGGTTTAAAGCTAAAAATTTTGTTTTTTTTAGCAATGATGCTAAAAAGAGGAGTTTGTGAGTCGTTATAAACACAGCCCCCGCCTGTCGGTCTTCTGAATAAAGGGATTTGATGTTGTTGAAGATAATCTAAATTAACTTCGTTTTCGATAATTTGGTTTTTGCCAACGACAACCCCTTGAATTTTCCAAAGAAAAAAATAGGTTTCTGTTGGGTTTTTTTTCAATAAATGATTAAGAGCGTAAGATTCTAAAGCGTAATAAAAATAAGGTTTTAAATCGCAAGGGCGATTAGTTTGAATTAAAATCATAAATTATTATCTCTTTTCTAGTTTTTTTCTACTATCTTTCAATTATATTATAACATTTTTTTGTTTTTTTGAAGATGACTAATAATATTTTAGTTTGCCAGAGCTTGGAAGGGATGAAAAAAATAAGTAGAAAAAAAGGATTAAAAAAGCATTTTTTGTAAACATATTTTTTGCCAAAAAAAACAAGTATAATAAAATTAATAATGCAAAAAAACATTATTAGAAAGGAAGAATTTTTAGTTAGTTATATTATCAAATTAAAGAATTTTTTTTATTTTTGCCATTGCTGGCAGATAATTTATTCCGATATTTTTTTAAGAAAGGGCATCTAAACTAAATGAAAGAAAAAAAATCATTAAAAAAAATAATTATCTATGGGACGCTTATTTTAGTTAGCTTGTTGTTAGTTGGTGGATTTTGTTGCTGGTGGTTTGGTTGGTTTAATTCAAAACCATCAAAAGAATCATCAACTCAATCAGTTAAACCGATTGACGCTGAAAAAAGAATGCAAGAGTTAATTACTGACAATCAAGCTTTTAATAACGTGTTGACTGAAATAGAAAATATTAGATATCAACATTATCCAGCCACTTATTTAGATTTGAAAAACCAAGAAGAAGAAAAAAAAGGATTAATCGAAGTTTTTAAAACTATAATTAAAAATTATCAGACTAAATATAAAAACTTGAAAGATATAAAGGAAAAAGAAAAAACTCAAAAAGAAGCCGAAGAAACTGCAGCTAAAAACGCAAAAGAAAGATTAGTAAAAGAACTTGCAACCTTACAAAGCAAAGAACCACAAAAAACCCCAAAAGAAGACGAAGAAAAAGAAGCTAAAAATCAAATTGCTATCTTATCTTATCAAATTAAATCTTTAGAAAAAAGCAAGATAGAAACAAAAATTAATAACGCAAGAGGAAAATTAGAAACTCTACAAGGGAAAATTGATGGTTTAAAAACACAAATTAACGGAATTACAAGTTTAGAAGAAAACCAAAAAGTATTTAAAAGAGAAGAACTCGATGATTTACAAAACCAAAAAGAAGACAAAGAAAAACAGAAAAACGATTTAAATTCTAGCCTTACAAATGATAAGGAAACAAAAAAAAACTTAGAAAGTGAAATTAAAAAATTACAATCTCAATTATTGTCTAATAATAATAATTTAGATGAAATAAATCGTAATTTATCAAATATTACTCCCAACGAAAAAGAAAGATTAGTAAAAGAACTTGAAACCTTACAAAGCAAAGAAGAAGCAAAAACTCAAGAAGAAAACAAAGAAACTGCAGCCAGAACTCAAAAAGAGAAGTTAAAAGCTGAAAGCAATTATTTAGATAAATTTATTACTTTTTTAAGAAATTTGAAATATAATGATGATATTTGGAAAAGTAACGAAGAAAACGAAGACGAAGAACAAAGTCAAATTGATGTTGTAGAGGTGTTTATTAAACATAATCCATCAATCATTGACGTTTTAATTAAACAATTAATTAACCAACTCCAAAATGAAAGCAAAGACATAAGTTTTGAATTGTTCCAAGCAGTAAATGACATTAATTTAAAAGAAGAAGAAATAAAAGCAACAAAAAATAATTTAGAGTTGATGGCAATTAAAAGAAATTTATTAATCGCCCAACAAATCTTAAAACAATATTATGTCGAACTAAACAATTTTTTAACTCAACAAAATAACCCCTCCCAGCTTTTAATCCATCAAAGGGCTTTGAGTGAATTAAAATATTACCTCCTACGTGCCATCGAGGCAACAGATCAAATTGAACGTCAAAACAAACTCTCTGAGAATGAGAAGGACGAGGTAAAGGCAAAAGGAAAAAATATTATTTCTTTTGTGGCAAACATTATAGGTAATAACTACATAACTCATCGAAAAATACAAGAAAAAACAGCTAAATCACTACCTGAATCAATAATAAAAAAGTCAAAAGAAGAATTAAAATATTGGCAAAAAAACATTGTTTTACCTTACAAAGGCGAAATTAAAGAGGAAAACATTGAACAACAAAAACTTCTAAAACTAATAATTACTAACCCAAAAAAAGATCCAAACTCTGAAAAAAGCGAAATTGCTTTTACATTTAAAGAAACCCAACCAAGCACAGCAACAACTCCATCAGCTGCAGAAAAAACTCAACCAGCTGCAGGAGTGCCTCACCCAGACACAGTAACAACTCCATCAGATCAACCAATTCAACCAGAAAATCCCGAAGTAAATCAACATAAATTTGAATTTGAAAAAGCAGAAACAATACTGCATCAATGGCCTTCAGTTTTTGAAAAACAATTTGACAACGATTTTAAAACCAAATTTAGCGAATTGATGGGTGAAAGACGATATGAGGAATTTAAAAAACAAATTGCCTTCGAAGGTGGTTTTAACCAATTGACAAACCAATCAAATCTTGGATACCGCTTTTTAGCTCTTGGTTGCCAAACTAATTTTGCTAACGACATCAATAATCCTGACTTTATTGACTTATTAGAAAACATATTTGATTTTGGTTGGCAAGCAAGATAATAAGTTAAAAAAATTATTTTAAGACAATATTTTTAATTTTGAAACATAATTTTAAAAAAGGAATAGAAAAAAAATGACAAAACAAAATAAAAAATTAACCGTTTTTAATGTTACATTAAGTATTAGCTTGATTTTATTAGTTTCTATCATCATTTATTTTATCTTTACTTTACACACCAAAGTAACTAATTTGCAAGAAGAAATCAAAAAACAAACCCAAAAATTAAATGATTTAGAAATGAATAATCAAAATAATTCCAGTGTTGTATCAAACCAACCAGAAAACTCTTCTCTTACTGACTTATTAAAGGATTTAAAAGAAAAATTAAAATCATATGGCCGTATTATTGACATAATTTCAAATGACTCCTCCGCCTCAAATGACTCCTCCAACGAACAAACAATAGAAAGTTTAAAAAAAAGTAAAACTAAATTAGAAAAAGAAATTGAAGAAATAGAAAAAACTATTAAAGATGAATTAGAAGACAAAAAAAGTGATGCGGTTTTTCAAAGGGCAATTGAAACTTTTCAAAGTTTAGAATCAACTTTTACCACTACTGGAGAAAAGCAAGATTGTGTCCAATTAATTAGTTTAATGAAAACATACCAAGTAGTAGCTGAAAATAGAAATAGTAAAATAAAAGAGTTAGAAAACAGTCAAAAAACTCTTAATATGGCAGCATCATCTAGATTAGAAGAAGAAATTAACAACCAAAAAACCAAAATTGAGAGTCAAAAAGAAAAATTAAAAAAAATAAGAATATATTTAAACAATTACGCAATAATAATCAGTTTATATTTAGAAGATACTATTAAACTTCAAACATTAATGAAGTCAGAAAACACCTCACCAACAATTAAAGCCCAATTAAAACAAATTAAAGCCACTTTAAGTAAAGAAATGACTAAAGATTTATTAAAATTAAATAAATTAAATTCACGAGATGATGAATTAATTCAATTTTTAGCTAGTTTACGTGACGAGTAAAAAATGCATTACGATCAAAAAGAGAAAGGTTTAAGTTAAAATGGAAAAAAATAACAAAAGCGATTCATCCTTACCAAAAAAGAATTGGACTTTTTTAATAGCCATTGTTTGTTTAAGTATCTTAACAATTGTATCGTTTATTTTTGGTACAGTCGCTTTCATCAGCAATTTAAAACAACCTCCCAACGATGCTTTACAACAACCACCATTTCCTGATTCAGACGAAGGACTAACTCCTCCACCACCGCAAAATACAAGCGGCATTAAGGGTGATGCTTTAAAAGGTTTGTTAGAAGCGTTCGCTCCACCAGAAACTAATTATGAAAACTTCCCAGGTTTTGATGTGGTTCATGGTTTAAAAGAGCCGATTGAACAATTAAAAGAGATTGCTCACCGTTTTGATCCAGCAAACGCTAAACATTACCAGAAAATAGCACCAATAAAACCGATGGAATATCCCAAAGGAGCCGTTTTGTATGGGCCTCCAGGAACTGGTAAAACTTTGTTAGCTGAGTGTTTTGCCAAAGAAGCGAAGATGAATTTTTACATTATCACCCCAAAAAACACTTTAGAAGAAATTGAAGCTATTTTTAGAAAAGCACGCAGAAATAGTCCTTCTTTGATTTTTGCCGATGAAGCCGAAGAAATTATTAAATCAAGAACTTCTAAACTTTTAGAAGAAGGAGATACTAAAAAAACCGATTTACTGTTAGCCGAAATTGATGGAGTTAAAACCGACAAAGAAAATCCAGTCTTTTTCTTGGCGGCAACCAACCATAAAGACAAAATAGATTCTGCCATCCTTTCGCGTTTAGAAAGCATTTATATCGGCTATTTTGGTCCAGAAGAAAGAAAAGCATTTATTGACTTAATGATAAAAGTCAAAAAATTTCGGATCGAAGAATATACCAAAAACTATTATTTAGACATAATCATGCAAAAATTCAATAAAGCTTTAGAACACCCTGAAATGTTTGCCATCGCCTTAAAACACGGCTTTACTATTCCAGCTTTAGGGGGACAAGAAATTAAAGGTAATAAAACTGACAAACACCCACACGGTAATTTAGCCCCTTTAGGAGATAGTATAAAACGACAAGAATTAATGGCAATTTATGCTCGTACTGAAAATAAAAATATCGCCGAAATTGAAACCAAGCTTGCTTTTGATTTTAACTGGGATAGTTTAAATGAAGCCGATATGAAACAAAAATTACAATTAGAAAAAGCACTACAAGAAGCACGCGAACAATTTAATAAAGATAATAAATTACCATATGATATTGAAGATTTAGAGAAAGTCAAAGCTCATTTCTACGATCTTTTATCAGGGCGAAAATTAGAAGCCTTTATTGTTAAAGCAGCGATGAAAGCTGGAAAAAATAAACATGAAGATATTACAATAGGTGATTTAGAAGAAGCTTTCCGTGATTATTTCGGTTACCAAAAAGAATTTGGCGAAACTAATAGAAACTACGAGCTTAAATCTTTTTAAACTAAGAAAAATGCTGGTTGGAAAGTGATTGACTTTTTAAAAGCAGGAGTTAAGAAACAAAATATTAACATTCAAGAACTATTTAAACCAGCAGAAATTGAAGCGGTCCATGAAGCATTTCTCCAAGAAATAAGAACAAACCTAACAGGTGAAGGAGCAAACCCAACAGGTGCAGGAACTGATACAACAGGCGCAGGAACTGATACAACACCACCAACTAACCCAGCTGCAAAAACAACACCACCAACTAACCCCTGACCTTGATAACAAGGTTGTTTCATTTAAATCAAAAAAAAGTAAGCATGACAAAAACCGAAAAAAAGAACAACAAAAGGTATAAAATTTGAAAAGTAGTAAGAAATGAAACAACTATCTTCAAAGCAGCAACAAAAAAGCAAATTAAAACTATGTAACCCCACCAAAAAATGCAAAAGTCACAACAAAAAAATTAACAAAACAAAAATCAAATGACTATCAAAGCCATGACTTTGAAAAAAACAATTTAACAAAGGAGGCGATAACTGTTGAAAGCCACCCAAACTAGGCGCCCAAAAAAACTGCCAAAAAGTGCCAGTCAATTTCGAAAAAATATTTATTATTTGCAATTTTGGCTTATCGTTGGACTAATTTGTAGCTCCTTTTTTAATTTCCGAAATCATATTTCAGTTTTCGGAGCAAACAACAAAGATGAAAAAAAACAACAACAAGATGCTTATTACAACCACCAAAAAGAAACTATCTTAAAGGAAATCAAACTTAGACAAGGCCAAAATGGTTTTGTGTTATTTGATTCTTTCTTTAATACTTTCGAATTTGAAGAATTATTTTCCAAAAAAAATTATGGAATTGATGAATTAAAAGAAAAAATAGAAAAAATGTTAGAAGGAGCAGATAAAAGAGTCTTAGAGACTAAATTATATCTTTTTGAAATCTTCATCAAAGAGATAACTGAAATTGCAAAATATGATGATATTACTGAAGAAAAGAATTCAAAAGAAAAATCTTTGAATTATTTGGAAAATTTTATTCAAAATCTTTCAGAAGAAGAAAAAGAAAAAATTAAAGTATTAGAAGAAGAAATTAAAGTATTAGAAGAAAAGGAAAAAAATTTTAATTTAAAAGAGTTTGTCCAAAGAAAAAATTTTGACATTAAACAAGACTACCTTTATTTTATTGCTGATTGTATTTTTGAGTTGCCAGATGAATATCGATATTACGATTCAAATTCTGATGAAATACCTCCAGCCCAAAGATTATTATCTGATCTAAAACGAACTCAAGTTTTTAGTCATTTAAAAGAGCCTACCAATCTCCAATTTAAAATGGAGTATTTACGTATTTGGCGCAAAAAATTACCCCGATTGTATGAGATACAAGATATCTTATTTAAACAATTAGACAAAATTGAATACTCTAAACTGTTTAAAAAACAGTTAGAAGAAACGATCAATGATGAAAATTTAGAAAAGTTGTATAAGGAATATTTAATCACGAAATTAATGCATCACAATAATGGTGAAGAAACTCAACAACTTTATGATCAATTTATGGCAGAAAACTCAGTTCAATTTGCTACCCCAGAAGCTAAAGAAGCTTTTTGGCAAGAAGCAAAATCCTCCGGAAATCAGAAAAAAGGAAGTCCTAGTGATTTTAAAAATTCCTTAGAAAGACTTGTATGTCTAAACAAAGAGGAAAGAAACGAATTATCATTCACCGAAAAACAACTTCAAAACCTTATAACAGCTACTTTAAAAAAGTGGAGTGATGGACTCCCGACAGCTGACGAAGCATTATCAACACTAAATCCAAATCCCAGCCAAAACCAAAAATTAAAACCCTTAATTCAAGATTTTTTAAATACTCAAAAAGAAATTGAAGAAAACCAAAATCGTGAAACTGACAGTACACGCCAAACTGCATTACAAAATGAAATAGTAACATTAGAACGTGAAATTACTTCTCAAACCCCTTCAAACCCAACACAACCTAACGAATTGACCTCTTTTTTGAGTAACGCACAATCTTTTTTGAACTCTTATATTTGGGAAATCGAACTGCCAAAAAATTTTCCAAACCCACCATTAACTCCTTTACGTTTTGACAAAAAAGATTTGGTCTCAAAATATAATGAATTAAAATACGATAAATTAAAAGAAGCTAAAGATGCTATAGAAAGAAAAATATCATCCTTTCAAGAACAAGAAAAAGAAATTGAAAAAGAAATTGACAAACTGATTGAAGCTAATCCTAGTTTATATAAGATAGAAGCAATCGAAGCTATGACTTTCATTACCAACAATTTTATTAATAGTCAAGAAATCCTACCAAAATTAACTTCAGATGTTTCTTATTGGATAAATTATAATTACAAATCTTATAAAGAAAAATTATACGATATCAATGATAGTATTATCAGAACACTCAAAATTATTAACAATAATTATTGTAAATGGCTATTACAAAGTAGTTGTATTTCTGAGGAAAACCAAATTTTTAAAAAGTTAGTTGACAAACAAAAACTGACTCTTATGATGGCTTTAGATATATATATAGAAGAATTTAACGACGCTTACGATGATGTAAAAGCACAATTAAGACAGTATATAAAATGTCTAGACCAAGATTTAGAACAGCAAAAAAAAGATATTGAAGCTATTTATGCAAATCGAAGTCAAGATGATGTTTTTTTGTTAACAAGTAAAGAACAAATTGCCATCTTAGAAAAACATCTTGACATGATTAAACAAAATTTTATTTTTTCACCTTTAAAAAAATTAGAAGAACAACAAACAGAAATCAAAACTCGTCGAAATGAAATGTTTGATTTGTTTCAAAACCAACCACTAAAAGCTCAAGTAGTCAAAGAAGATTTTGCCTCACTAGCAACAACTTATTTTGACAAAACTATTCCTTTCCAAGAAAATACACAAACTAAACTAACAGCTATTTACAAATACCAAAAAAAATATGACGATTTTTTAGATGAGCAACTTGAACCTAGGAAAAAAGAAATCGAAGTTTTAATTCAAGAAGTTCAAAACTCCAAAGAAAAATCTCAAATAAATGAAATAAATGAAAAAAATAAAATTATTTCTATCTTGAAACAATTAGCTCCCAACATCGAACAACCGCAAATCAATGATTTAATGCCAAAAATAAAAGCTTTATCATCTAAATTTGATGAAACAGAAAGAAAAGAATTGATTGAAGTATTACGAAAATTACCAAAAGAAAGCCAAACAGAAGGCGAAAACAGCGATGTTGTTTCCCGAAATGAAAGCAATAGCACTTCCCAAAATGAAAGTGATGATGCTTCCCAAAATGAAAGCAATGGCACTCCCAAAAATGAAAGCAATGGAACTCCCAAAAATGAAAGCATTGAAACTTCCCAAAATGAAATAAATCCATCAACAATAGTTTTGTCAGAAACTTTTTCACACCAAGATTTATTAAAGGAAATAGAGCTAATTTCACCAAACTTAGAAAGTACAACAGAACAAAAAGACAATTCACAACAAATGGATTATTCTTTGAATAATTTAGAATGGATCGAACAATTTTTAACTAACTATCAACGAAAATTGACCGAAAAGTTTGAAGAATATCGAATTAGATTATCCAATGAAGAAAATAATTTAGCTGATGCTTTAGAATTAATTAAAGAAAAAATTAGGAAGATTTTCCAAGACCAACTAACCTCAGACGAAATTCACAAAGAACACAATTTTCAAAAAGCTAAGGATTATGTGGAAAAAGGAATAGCTATAATCACTAACCCTCGTTATTTTGAACCAAACTCGCCTTTAAATGAATTTTTACAAACACCTGACGAACAACAAGCAAAAACTGAAAACCAACAACCAAAAGGAGATGGCGGACAAAATCAAGAAGGAACTCCAGCAGCTGAAGGAACTAACAACGAAAAACCAGAAGGAACTAACAACGAACAACTAGAAGAAAACGCTTCAACTACTGTTACACAAGTAGAAGCACAAAATATTGCTGAATTGTTTGAAGCAGAAGACTTACAAACATTTAAAAAAGCTAACAAAGCTTTTCAAAGTGTGAACGAAAAATATAACCAAATAGATGCAAACACCGAAGGTTTAAAAGAAATTGAAAAAGGATTGCCTAAATTTCATGCATCCCCTACACCACCTAGCACCTCAACCCAACCACCTAGCACTCCAATCCTTACACAACCAATCCAACCACCTAGCACCTCAACTCAACTATCTAGCACACAAGAGGGCGAGACCCCACCAAACCAAGAACCAAACTTCCAAATTCCGCCAGAAACTAAAGAATTAATAGTTAAAGCCCAAACACAACAAGCAGAAGAAATTAATAGAGACAACATTGCAGACAATTTAGAAGAAAACAAAAAGAAACTAGTGCAATTAACAAATGAAATTAAGACTTTAACTGAAAATACTATTCCGAATACAAAAAAGGCGATAGAAAACAAAACAAATGAAGAAAATGAAGCTAGAAGACAAAAAGAAGACTTAGCAGGTGAGCTTAAAAACTTACAAAATGAAAAAACAAGCAAAGAAGAAGCAAAAACTCAAGAAAAAACCAAAGAAAATAAAGCCAGAACTCAAAAAGAAAGCTTAGCAGGTGAGCTTACAAAATTAAAAAATGAAAAAACAAGCAAAGAAAAAGCAAAAAGACAAGAAGAGCGAAACAAAGCAAATGCTAAAAATAAAATAGATGAATTAACAAGTGAAATTAATACTTTAACTCAAACTACTATTCCAGCAAAAGAAACAGCAAGAAACAAACAAAAAAAGAAAAAAAATGAAGCTAGAAGACAAAAAGAAGAGTTAGGACGAAAAATTCAAGCTTTAAAAGACCAACATAATATCACAGCAAAAGAAACAGCAAGAAACAAACAAAAAAAGAAAAAAAATGAAGCTAGAAGACAAAAAGAAGAGTTAGAAAGACAGCTTAAAAACTTACAAATTGACAAAAGAAACAAAGAAAAAGAAAAAACTCAAGAAGAAAAAAAAGAAACTGCTGCTAGAAATAAAATAGTACAATTAACAAAAGACATTAATATTTTAAATACTACTATTCAGGAAAAAACAAGGGAAAAAGAAAACAAAGAACAAGAAGAAAGAAATTCGATTGAAAAAGAAAATCATCTTCAAAACCAAGAATGTGTTCCATTACAACAAGAAAGAAACACTTTGGAAAAAAAATTCATCGATCAAATTACAAATAATCAACAAAAAGAAATAACAAGTAAAATTGCAAACCTCAAAGAAATACACACTAAACGTGCTTTAATTCCTGGTTTAATCTTACTTCAATTAAAACAATTCCAAAAAGATCCAAACTCACAACAAAACCGTTTAAACACTGCTACAAAACAAATTCAAATCCGCTTTCCATCATTTAGCGTCATCAAAACTCAATGGAACAACACCAACACCAAAATAGACTTTTTTGACGGTCAAGTGTCTGGCATTAAGTATAGAGTTTATTTTGATGATAGTAATGCCATTATTAAAATAGATGAACTAAATTCAGCTAATCAAGTCACAAGAACCCTATCAGCAGATGAAAATGAATACACCCAAAAACTCAATCAAATAAAAGAGGATTTAAAGCGTGCATCCCCTTCCGAAGTTCATCCTTTAATCGATAAAATCGATGAACTTCAAGCCCAATTCGCACTAAAATTAAAGAATTTTTTTGAACAACAACGTCTAACAAATAAAATTAAAGCTCAAAAAAAAACATTACAAGGTGAAATTGCCGTTTTAGAATCACAAATAAACAATCAGACAACAGCAAAAAGACAAGAAGAAAAAAAAGAAACTGCTGCTAAAAATAGAATAGTACAATTAACAAGTGAAATTAATACTTTAACTCAAAATACTATTCCAGAAAAAGAAACAGCAAGAAACGAACAAGAAAAGAAAGAAAAAGAAGCTAAAACTAAAAAAGAAGACTTAGCAAGAGAGATTGAAGTTTTTAATCAACAAAATAAACCTATCGAATCAGAAAAAAAACAAGCAGAACAAGAAGAAAATGAAGCTAGAAGACAAAAAGAAGAGTTAGAAAGACAGCTTAAAAACTTACAAATTGACAAAAGAAACAAAGAAGAAGAAAAAACTCAAGAAGAAACCAAAGAAAATGAAGCTAGAAGTAAAATAGATGAATTAACAAAAGACATTGATATTTTAAATACTACTATTCAGGAAAAAACAAGGGAAAAAGAAAAAAAAGAAAAAGAAGAAAATACCGCTAAAACTCAAAAAGAAAAATTACAAAGTAAAATTACTGATTTGGAATCACAAATAAAAGATAAGGAAACAAAAAGACAAGAACAAGAAAAGAAAGAAAATGAAGCTAATACTAAAAAAGAAAGATTACAAGTTGAACTTAAACAATTAGAAGAAGATTTAGAACGAAAAAAAGCAGAAAAGCAAAATTTAGAACAAAATATCATCCCAGATTTAGAAAGACAACTTGGAGAATCATGTGAAAGACATACAAACTTAACACAATTTTATCAAGAAGCACAAGAACGTTTTGTTAATTCCTTAACCAATCCACCCCAACCTTTTATCATCAATTTTGGCGAAGTTTTTAACCCTCAACCGCCTTATTCTTTTACAACGTTTCCACCAAAAAGCACAAGCAAACCCGAACCAGAAGGGAGTAATTGATGATGTCAAAAACTTATTTTAATCGCACCAAAAAATGGCTAATTGTTTTTTATTTGATGGCTCTTAACATCTTTTTCTTAGTAGTTATTTATTTTGACAATCACTTATCAATCCAACGCTCCTTCTTAGATTTTTTTGGACTTTATCACCCAGAAACAAAAGAAAAGTTGACCGAAGAAGAAATCACTGCCTATCATGAAGCGGGGCATGCCTTAATCACTCTTTTGTATCCGCAAAATTATAAACTCCGTTATGTCACTATTGTGCCGCAAGGATATACTTTGGGACATTCTGATCATCAAGTTTTAAAAAATAATCCTCAAAAAAGTGTTTTAATTGCCTTAGGCGGGACTGCGGCTGAAGCTTTAATTGCCAACAATCATCAAATGGATAAAAAAACGGTTGGTAAAGGTTCTGGTTCTGATTTTAAGAAAGCTCGCAAGATTTTAAAAAAAATTTCTTTAAACCCTAAACAAGATTTTGATTTATCGTTGCAAAAAGTAGAACATTTGCTTTCCTTAAACAAAGAAACCTTAGATCAAATAGCTCGCCGTTTGATGCTTAAAAAAACTTTATCACCCGAAGACCTTCATCAAATTTGTCAAAAATACCCTTTAAAAGAAAAATAACAACAAATTTGTCCTATAAAAACAAAAAAATTAGTCAATTTTGGCTTTATAAAAGTTTATTCTTAAGAAATTCTTTTAGCTTAAATTATAAAAAACGAATTAACGAAATTAAAAGACTCTATCAATTAGGGTCTTTTTTTTAATATCTTTGATTTTTTATAGTTTTTAAGAATTGTTTTAAGTTTTAATTTTTAAAATTTCAAATATCATACTTTTAAAAATTCAACAGTCAGCCTATCTACACAAAATGCTTATTCATTTTCTTAATTTAATCTTCAATTTTTTTGCTATTGTTTTTCTAATCCTAGCCAAACTAATTAGGTGGTTTTGTTTTTTTGAGGTGGTGGCAATAATGTTTTTTTCAAAACTGAAATGATAACATTTTTTAGAATCATTAGTTCTTTTAGTTTCAGATTTAAATTGGTTGGCTAGTTGCTAAATATCTTTTTTGGCATTTTTAAATAATAATTATCTGTACCAAAAATAACTGAATTACAAATATAACTAACTTAAAAGCCAAAAGTACCCAAAAAAAGTCATTTCAACTCTTATTTCACTTTTTAACAATCAAAAAAATAAAAAAAGTAATAAGAGTTAAAGATTAAATGATATAATCGTCGGAAAATAAAAGACAAAACATAAAATTGAAATTAAGCCAGCTCTAATAATAAGTTAATATTAAAAAACTTGAACTCAAAGCTTAAGAATAACCCAAAAAAAACTAAGCTGTTTCCAAAATTTAGCCACTTTTTACTTTTTAAAAAAATATTTCTTTAGTTTGAAAAGATATTGAAATTATTAATTAATTTTTTTAACCTTAAAGGGTAATTTTAAAATTAAAAAGTAGGAGCACATTATTAAATATCAAAATGTTATAATGAAAATGTTATAATGAGAGTGTAAAAAATTATTTTTCTTTCTTTTTTAAGTGCTTTTTGTTAGAGCCACAAGTTTGGCAGTAAAACGCTAACATTAACAACAAAAACTAATTTGAGGTTATATTCATGAAGCAAAAAAGAATTTTAATACGGTTTGGTGAATTGTTCCTAAAAGGCAAAAATAAAATATTTTTTATTCAAAAATTAAAACGACTTTTACAAAACAAAACCAAAGATCTAGTGGGGGTCAATTTAGAAGTCAAATATGATTATGCTTATCTAGATTATCATGCTACTTTAGAAACTGAAGTTTTGAAAAGATTATCTTACGTTTCAGGCATTTCTTCTTTTGTTATAGTAACAAAAGCGAGCAAAAATATCGATGATATTGTCAAAAAAGCTTGTTTATTGTTGCAAGAAAAAGTCAAAAAACCGGCTTTATTCAAAATTGAGACGATCAGAAAAGATAAATGCTTCCATTTGACTAGCATAGAAGTAACTCAAAAACTTGCTCCTTTAATTTTAAATTTTTTCAAAAGTTTATTACAAGTCAATGTCAAAAATCCGGAAGTTATTTTAAATATCGAAATTAGAAAAGACGAAGTTTATCTTTATTTAAAAAATGAACAACAAAAAGCTTTGGGTGGCTTTCCTAACTCTTCTGCCGGAAAGGGGCTAGCTTTTTTAAGTGGAGGGATCGATTCTCCGGTGGCAGCTTATTTAGCGATGAAAAAAGGGATTGCAGTTGAATTATTTCATTTTGATTCAAGCCCCCTCACTCCCTTAGAGTCGGTGCAAAAGGTTATTGATTTGGCTAAAATTTTATGTCGTTATGCTACCAACAGTCAAATTAAATTACATCTAGTCCCGTTTCGTGCTTTACAAGAAGTTATTAGCAAAAAAGTTTCTGATCCTTATATTATTAACATTATGCGTCGAATGATGTATCGTTTAGGTAACGAATTTGCGCACAACAACAATCATTTATGTTTGATTAACGGCGAATCGGTCGGACAAGTAGCTAGCCAAACTTTAGAAAGCATGCAAACGACTTCTAATGTTACAAATATCAACATTTTAAGACCTTTAGCGACGATGGATAAAAGCGAAATTATTAAAATCGCTCAAAAAATTGATACTTTTGATATTTCAATTCGAGCCTTTCCGGATTGTTGCACCATTTATCTCCCTGAAAAACCTGTCACCAGGCCAACTATTCAAAAAGCCAAAAGAGAAGAGACCTCTTTGGACTATTCTGATTTATTAAAAACTGCCTTAGAACAAACTATTACTTTAAAAATTCAACAACATTTGGATTTTAACATTTTAGATTTTGGTTTTTATGATGTCAAAGAAGCGATTGATAATTTTTGCAAGCAAAATCCGGAACAAAAATTGGTTTTCAAAAGATAAAAAAACAAGTATATTTATCAATTAAAGGAAAATGAGATGATTACTTCAAAGAAAAATCCAACTTTCAAAAAATTAAAAAAATTAAAAGCTAAAAAATATCGTGATTTATATCAACAATTTTTAATATATGGCACACATTTAATCGAGCAAGCACAAAAGAATATCGACCAATTTGACAAAAGTCAAATAATTGAAATATATACTTCTTCTTCTGAAGCAAAAGGAACTTTTATGACTCAAACTTTGATGAAGGAATTATCGCAAACTAAAACTGTTTTTAGTCAAATAGCTCTTTGTAGTTTCCCTTTGGCAAGTGTTTCTTTAAGTGATAAAATTCTAGTCTTAGAAGACATTCAAGACCCTGCTAATTTGGGAACTTTATTGCGAAGTGCTTTAGCTTTTGGATTTGAGACTGTTTTTGTCAGTTTTCATAGTGCTGATTTTTATCATGAAAAAACTATCCGCGCTAGCCAAGGAGCCATCTTTGAATTGACTCTAAAAAGAGGCAATCTGCAAAACTTTTTAGAAGAGTTAAAACGCATGGATTATCAAATTTTTAGCACATCAGCTCATAAAACTAATTTTGATATACAAATAGCCAAAACATATCGCAAAAAAGTTTTAATTTTAGGCAACGAAGGAGCGGGGGTATCGTCTGGAATTGAAGCTCTTTGTGATGGATTGTTAAATATCAAAACTCAAAAAGTAGAAAGCCTCAATGTAGCTATGGCTGGTAGTATTTTGATGCATCTTTTGTGATTGTTAAAAATTAAAAAAAAGAAAAAGAGAAATAAAATGAATATATTGCACAACATTAACCCAAAAAGAATTACCAAAGAAGAATTTATAGTGGTGATCGAAATCCCTCAAGGGAGCAAAAAAAAATACGAAATCGATAAGGAAACAGGGATGTTATTGTTGGATCGCTTTTTGACAACTTCCTTTCGCTATCCTGCTAATTATGGTTTTATTCCTTTAACTCATTGTGATGATAATGATCCTTTAGATGTCTTGGTTTTGACCCAAGAAAGTCTAACTCCTTTGACTTTGGTCAAATGTCGTCCTTTGGGAGTTATTAAAATGATTGATAACTATGAATTAGATGAAAAGATCTTGGCAGTTCCTGTAGCGGATATCTCTTGTCAAAACTGGTATGATTTGCCAGATATTCCCGTTTCTTTGTTAGATGAAATCAAACATTTTTTTCAAAATTACAAAGCTTTGGAAAAGAAAAGTGTCATAATCGAAAACATCAAAGGCAAACAAGAAGCTTTTCAAGCAATTGAAAAAAGCATTTTAACTTATCAAACAACTATTAAACCGCATTTAAAAAAAGATTAATACACCGTTTTAAAATAACAACTGAAACAAATAAAAATATTTTTTTAGTTTTTGGTTCTCTTTTTTTAATCCCTTATTAAAGAAGGTATCGTTATGAAAACAATTGTTACCAACAAAAAAGCTCTTTATGATTATTTTTTAGAAAAGAAAAAGTATCATGCTGGAATCCAATTATTAGGAAGCGAAGTTAAATCAATTCGTTTAGGTAAAACCAATTTCAATAACGCTTATGCTTATATCAAAAATGAAGAGATTTTTATAGTTAATATGGTTATTTTAAAATATCCTTTTAGCCGTTCTTTAGATTATGATGAAAACAGGACTAAAAAACTTTTATTGCAGAAACAAGAAATTATCCAAATCAATAACAAAATCAAAACGCAAAGTCTTTCGATTATTCCTTTGAAGCTTTATTTTGACAAAAATTTAGTAAAAATTGAGATTGCATTAGCGAAAGGTAAAAAAAAATACGATAAAAGAAATAGTTTGAAAGAAAAAGAAGCTAATTTATCGATTCAAAAAACTTTAAAAAAAATGAATCAATAAAGCAAAGCTACTTGCAACAAATAAGGGGGATATAATGGATATTTCTAAAACTCGCTTCATTAAATTCTTAAAAATCTTAAAATATGTCAATTATAAAGAATTATACCGTTCTAAAAAACAATTTCTTTTTGAATATGGTACTGAATTACGTGATTTGATGCAAGAAGAAGCTTATGATAAAAAGATAAGTTTTTTACAAGAAAGTCTAGATGAAGAAAACATCAATAATTTAGACCAAAAACATTTAGAAGCAATGCAACCTTATTATCAACAATTAGAGGAATTTGCAGGTAAACAATTAACTGCTAATTTCCAAGGCGAAATCATTTATTCTTTAGACACTTACAAACAAAAAAAATTCCAAATCAAAAAAAAAGGTCATCGTTTTTATTGCTTTTTGGATGGCTATCAAGAAGATGATAAGACTATTCGCATTTTTGAAATCAAAGCAACTACTAGCCGTAAGTTTATAGATTTAAAATTTAAAAACAAAAACAAACAAACAACTCCTTTTTTCAAAATGCAAAGTCAAAATTTATTAACGTTAAATAAATTTGAACAAAACATAGATGATAACAACTATCAACAAAAAATCGAAAAACTCCTTAATCCTTACAACAAAGATGGAAAATATATGTATGATTTAACTTATCAAAGTTGGGTGATTGAAAATAGTTTGACCGAGGCACAAAAAAAAAAAAAAGACAATATTATTTAGTGGTTTTAAATAGTGATTATGTTTTAGAACAAGGCAAGGTTGACAAAAAAGATTCAAATTTGATTACTTTGATTGATTTAACTAAAATTGCTTTTCAAGGTAAACATTTATTAAACCAAGATAGCGAGCTTTTAATTAAACATTTGGCAATTAGAAAAACAACCAACTTGCAAGAAAATTTTTTACCGCAAAAAATCTTAACTTTTTTAGAATCAATCCCTGATCAAGATAGTATTTTTAATTATTTTGACCATAATCACGGCTTTTCGGGTAAAAAAATATCAGATTTGATTGAACAAAAATATTATCAAGCTCTTAGTTTGCCTTTGGAATGGCTTAATCGCAGTAGCAATCGGATTCAATATCACACCTTAAAAAAGAAACTCCCTTATTATCATTTCGATAAGATTGATTTAGGTTTAAAACAAATAAAATATCCGATTTATTATTTGGATTTTGAATCTTTTCCTTGCCCTTTTCCAAGGTTTTTTGGTGAAAGACCTTATAGTCAATCTCTTTTTCAGTTTTCCTTGCATATTGAAAAAACGCCTGGTTTATGCAACAAAGAACACGATCATATCTCTTTTTTAGCTATAAATCACAAAGATCACAGAAAATCTTTGTTAAAAAAATTATTAAATAGTATTTGTGATGATGGGGGTTCGATTATTGTTTACCATAAACCTTTTGAAATTGGTCGTTTAAAAGAGTTAGCTTTATTGTTTCCTGCAGAAAAAGAAAAAATCGATAATTTAATTGCTAGAATTTTTGACCTCAAAGATCTTTTAAAAGGTAATAAGGAATTTTACCAAAATTTAGGACTTGATAAAGAGGAAGCCAAAGGGATTAATTTCTATCATCCACAATTGCAAGGTTCTTATTCGATTAAAAAAATCGCTCCTTTGTTTTGTGATCTAACTTATGATAATTTGATAATCCAAAACGGAGTTCAAGCTTTTATAACTTATCTTAGATTACCGAACATGTCAGAAAACGAATTTCGCATTCAATATCAAGCTTTAGTGGCATATTGTCAACAAGATACTTATGTAATGGTAGAAATTTTAAGAAGTTTGCAAGCTAAAAACCAAAATAGAAACTTTTTTCATCTCACTTTAGAAGATTTTAATTGATACAAAAAATAATTTCTACCCCCTCAAAGAGATAAAAAAAATATCATTTAGAGTTTTTACATGTTATAATAATACTATAAGTTGTTTTTTCAAGATCAAAGTGGTGCTTGTATGAGTTACTGCTTTTTTCCTTTTTATAACTTGTTTTTAATTTGATATCTTTAATATACCGCTAAAATTTTTAAAAGGAGGTAATGGTTTGATTAGTAAGAATTTTTTTAAACTATTAGATAAGATAGTACAAGAAAGAGATTTGCCGCGCAAAGAAGTGATTGAAGCATTTGGCAAAGGATTAATCGCCGGTTGTAAAAAAAATCATCAAGTAAAAAGTTGCCGTGTTCAAATGAGAGAAAATAAAAGCGAAATTCTTCTATATAAACAATTTATAGTTGCTGATAAAACCAACATTGGCATGATTAATTTAAAAGAATTAACCCCGATTGATTTATCAGAGGCACAAACTATTAAACCACAAGCAAAAGTAGGACAAATTATCGAAATTAAAGTCGATCCAAAAGAATTTAATTTATACGCCATCAAAGAATTTAAAAACCAGTTTAATGAAGAATTAACCAAAAGGAAAAGAGAAAACATTTATCATTTTTTTAAAGAACAAGAAGGTAAATTGATTAGTGCTAAAGTTATTTCAGAAAACGAAAGATTTTATAACCTTGAATTAGAAAAAGAGATTACTACTTTATTACCCAAAAAAGAAATTTCTGACAACAATGTACCACATATAGGCGAAAGAATTCAAGTTTTTTTATCAGAAGTTAGAAAAACTAATAAATGGCCTAAAATTTTTGTTAGTTATAATCATGTCGGACTTGTGGTGAAAGTCTTTGAAGAAAACATCCCCGAAATCCAAGAAGGGATTGTAAAAATTATGGCAATTGCCCGCATTTCGGGCGAAAGAACTAAAATTGGCTTAAATTCACAAGATCCTCAAGTTGATGCAATCGGCTCTTGCATTGGTGCAAACAGTAGTCGGATTAAATATATTATCAAAATTTTAAAAGGCGAAAAAATTGATTTGTTTAATTGGAGCGAAGACCAAAAAGAATTAATTAGTAACGCCCTAAGACCGGCTCAATGTGTTAATGTGATTATCAAAAACGAAGTTAATAAATATGCTGTAGCAATTATTCCAGATGATCAATTTTCTTTGGCAATCGGAAAATTAGGCAAAAACGTAAAATTAGCCGTAGAAGTGACTAAATGGAATATTGATATCAAAACTTTATCTCAAGCAAAGGAAGAAGGAATCATATAATTACATGAATATTGCAAGAATATGTATAGTTTCTAAAAAAAAACAACACACTAACAATATGATTAGAGTTAATGCTACTAAATTAGGCAAAGTAGCAATTGATTTAGACCAAAAACTACAAGGAAGAGGAGCTTATTTGAGTTTCAATCAAAAATATATTCAATTAGCTCAAAAAAAAAGACTTTTAGATAAAAAACTCAAAACTCGCGTCCCAGAAACAATTTATTCAGAACTTTTAAAGTTGGTTCGGTCAACAACAATCAAAAAAACAATTTTATACAACAATTAATTTATAATTTATTTAACAAAGATAAAAGGAGGGATATCAATGACCTTTAAGAAAAAAACAAATAAACCAGCCGCTAATAAAACTACTTTTCAATCAGATAAACACAAAAAAATAAAAAAAACTTATTTATTCAATCCCGAAGATAAGGTTTCACAAATTGCTCAGGCTTTTGGGATTTCTAGTGCTGTTTTGGTTAAGAAATTATTACAATTAGGGGTAGAAGCCAACATTAATCAAACTTTAGACCAAGAAATAATTAAGATTTTAGCTAAAGAATGTAATGTTGAATTCAAAGAAGAAACTCTAACAACTATAATAAATGAAGAAAAAAAACTAAAAAAAACAACCACCCAATTAAAAGATCAAGCTAATTTAGAAAAGATGCCTCCGATTGTAACTATTATGGGACATGTTGATCACGGCAAAACCACTTTATTAGATGCAATTCGCAAAACTCGTGTTGTTGACCAAGAATTTGGCGGAATCACCCAACATATAGGAGCTTATCAAGTTGAATATCGAAGTTATAAAATAACTTTTATTGACACTCCCGGACATGAAGCTTTTGATAAGATGAGAGCTAGAGGGGCGAAAATAACAAACATTTGCATTTTAGTTGTAGCAGTTGATGATTCTGTCAAACCTCAAACCATTGAAGCCTTAAAACATGCTCAACAAGCTAAAATCCCTATTATTGTGGCTCTTAATAAAGTCGATAAGCCCAACAATAATAGTCAACAAATCATGACAGAATTGTCAAGTTTTAATTTATTGCCAGAAGAATGGGGTGGGACTACCCCTTATATATCCATTTCAGCTCTCAAAAGGGAAGGACTAGATAAATTATTAGAAATGATTTTACTTTTAAGTGAAATTCAAGATTTAAAAGGCAACTCACACAATTCAGCCGAAGGAACAGTTATTGAAGCTAGTTTGGATAAATCCTTAGGACCAGTAGCTACTTTTATCGTTAGCAATGGTAATTTAAAAGTAGGCGATATTGTAGTTGTTGGCAACACTTACGGCAAAATTCGTTCTATGAAAGATGAAAACCAAAAACTGTTAAAAAAAGTTCTACCTTCTCAACCGGTCAGAGTTTCTGGCTTAAAAGAAGTTCCACAAGCAGGAGATTTTTTTTATGTAGTAGCTAATGAAAAACAAGCTCGTCAAATTGTTGACGCCTCTAAAGCAACACAACAAGATTCTTTGGTTAAAACCATATTGCCACAAGATTTAACTAGTATTTTACAAAACTTAGAAGATGAAAAGCCGAAAGAATTAAACATCATCTTAAAAGTAGATACTCAAGGCAGTTTAGAGGCTTTACGCGGAATGATTGATAAAATTAAAGTTTCTGATTTAAAAATTAATCTTTTGCGCGCCTCAGTTGGAACTATTACTGAAAAAGATATTGACTTAGCTCATTCTTCGGAAAGCATGTTGATAGGATTTAACATTAAAACAACATCTTCGATTTTAAAATTAGCCCAAGGACAAAAAATAAAAATCATAATGCATAACGTAATCTATCGCATTATCGAAGATATTGAAAAAAAATTAAAACAGATGGTAAAACCTATTTTTGAAGAAGTTATCACAGGTAAAGCTGAAGTTAGAAAAGTATTTCAAATTAGTAAAATTGGTAGTATTGCTGGTTGTTACGTAATCCAAGGGATTGTTAATAACGATGATTTTGCCAAAGTGATAAGAAATAACGAAGTTATCTTTAAAGGTAAAATTAACTCTTTAAAACGTTTAAAGGAAAATATTAAATCTTCTAAGCAAGGTTATGAATGTGGTATTTTATTGGATAACTTTAATGATTTTGTAATCAATGATATTATAGAGACATCTAAATTAAGTAAAGTGGAGGATTAACAAATGATTGTAACAACAGCAGATAGAATGGCTAGCGCCATTAAAAAAGAATTAATTTTAATCAATGAAATTATTCAAGACGAACAAATAGGTTACATCAACTTAACTGAAGTTCAAGTGACCAAAGATTTATCTTTTGCAAATATTTATTACACTATTTTAAGTGATTCTCCCGACATTTTAAAATTAACCGCCGATACAATTGAACAAAATAAAATTGTTATTAGGATGGAATTAGCTAAAAAAATTAAAAACTTTCGAAAAATACCTAATTTAGTTTTTAAATATGATAAATCTTTATCTTATGGACGTCATATAGAAAACATTTTAAAAGATATCAAGAAGTAAATTGGATGCATCTTTTATAATCAAAAAAAATGGTTTACTCAAAATTTAATATTTTAACACTATCTTTTAAGCGAAGGTAGTTCTTTTTTTATATTTAAAATCACTTACAAAAGAATTTATAAACATTGGTTTTTAAAATTTTTTTAAATTTTAAACTGATAAATTAAGAGTAATAATGATTCTAACAAAAAAACACACCATTGCCTAAAAAATAGTTAAAATATCGCATGTAATTATTTATTAACCAAAAAATATTAAATTTTTGTTGACTTGAGGAAATAGAAATTAGTTTTTGTAGGTTATAAAAATTCTTTTTACTGTTAAGTTTATTTTGCTTTCTTTTTTGATCGAGAAAAGTCTGATAAAAAAAACTAATAAATCATCAGTCTTTGGCTATATTAAATTATAAAAAAATTTAAATTTTGTTAACTGTATAACCGTTAGAAGAGGAAAAAAAATGAAAATTATTATTGGTTTAGGGAATAAAGGACAACAATTTAAAAATACTCGTCATAATGTGGGATTTTTAGTTTTAGATTCTTTTTTAAAACAAAATCAACATCAAATAATCGAAAAGACAGATACAGCCCATATTTATAAAGTACAAGACTCTTTGTTGATTCAACCACAAAAATATATGAATTTATCTGGCGAAGTAGTGAAACATATTTTAAATAAATATCAAACAAAAATAGAAGATATTTTAGTTATTGTAGATGATATTTATTTATCAGAAGGAAAAATCAAATTAAAAATTCAAGGCGGACATGGAGGACATAATGGTTTAAGAAATATTATTGACTGTTGTGGAACTAAAAATTTTAAAAGATTAAAAATAGGGGTTGGTTATGACTCTCAAATTCCTTTAAATCAGCACCTTTTAACACCTTTTAACCTTCAAAAAGAAAAAGAGATTTTACAAAATATCGATGTTATTAATAAAATTATTATTAAATTTATTCAAGGAGTTGAATTTAATTCTTTGATGAACTATTATAATATTAAAAAATCGAATTAGTTTAAATATAAAATATAAAAACAAAAGCAAGTATTTTTCGATACTTGCTTTTTTATTAATTTATAATATTTAATTATTTTTGGTAATTTTAATTTTGGTAATAACTTTATCTTGGTGTCGCAAAGATTCAAATCGATATCCTTTGTAGTTAATTTTAATGTGTTCATCTTTTTGCGGGAATCTACCTAGTTGACCAATTAAAAAACCACTTAAAGTATCATAATCCCCGCTATCAAACTCAATTTTAATAACTTCTTCAATTTCTTCTAAATTAGAAAAACCATTAACAATGTATTCACCTTGAGAAATTTCTTTAATCATTATTTCTTCATCTTTGTCGTATTCATCAGCAATTTCGCCTAATATTTCTTCAATTAAATCTTCGAAAGTAATAATACCTGCTGTGCCACCATGTTCATCGATGACTATCGCCATATGATTTTTATTGGCTTTCATTTCTCGAAACAGTTCGCTCACATTTTTAGAGTCTGGAACAAAAAAAGCTTCTCTGATAAAATTTTTAAGGTTAAAAGTTTCATCACAAGTTTGAAACATGAAATATTTAAAAATGTCTTTGATGTGAACAACACCTATGATATTATCAATGTTGTTTTTATAGATAGGAAAACGAGTATATTTTTGCTTTTTGATAAATTCAATCATTTCTTCTTTAGTAATATCGGCATTAATAGCTACAACTTGAGTGCGATGACGCATCACTTCATAAATAGCTGTATGATCAAAATCAAAAATATTTTGGATCATCTTGTTTTCGTTTTTATCAATAACCCCTTTGTGATAACTCGAGTTTAACATTAGACGTAGTTCATCTTCTGAAATAAACACCTGACTTTTGTTTGAGTTAATGCCACAAACCATTAAAAAAGAATTACTAATTTTCGTCAAAAACCAAACTAAAGGCTTAATAAGACAAGCAATTAATAAAATAGGAGTGGCAAAAAAATAAGCTGTTTTGGCAGGAGCATTCATAGCTAAACGTTTTGGAATTAATTCACCAAAAACAATAGAAGCACTAATAATGATAGCTTCAATTAAGATGTGTTGCATCTGTTGTGTAATTGTAAACGAAAAAATATCAATATTTTCTTGGGATTTTAAAAAATAAGATGTTACAATATTACCCTGAAAAAAAGTAATCATATGAATCATAATTTGAATAACAGATAAAAAAGTTGTTGGCTTTTCTTTAATTTTTTTGACTCTTAAAGCTTTTTTGTTGCCTTCTTTAATGTCTAACTCAATTTTACTTTCGTTAGTAGAAATAAAAGATATTTCGCTGGCGGCAAAAAAAGCGTTTAATAAAATCAAAATAATTAACAATAATATTGGA
Organism: Candidatus Phytoplasma solani; assembly: GCF_041729705.1. NCBI lineage: Bacteria > Bacillati > Mycoplasmatota > Mollicutes > Acholeplasmatales > Acholeplasmataceae > Candidatus Phytoplasma > Candidatus Phytoplasma solani. The sequence continues at coordinate 431,952 of NZ_CP103788.1, read as the reverse complement.
TACATTTTAAAAAGCCGCCTTTTGATCTAATAAAGCAACTTGTTGACACCAATTCCTGTGTGTCTTATCTATTTTGACCAATATTGTACTATCACTATCGTCCATTTTTTAAATTCATACCTCATTTTTATAATTATATTTAAATAACTAACTTTATTTTAACATAAAAATATAAAAATGTCAATTTTATTAGTGTTATATCAAATAAATATAATAAGTTTTTTGAATATCTTCTTTAGTTCACTTCACAACGAAACAATAAAATAGCTATTTGAAACTTTTTGTCATTTAAAGTCTAAATTCCTTTTTAAAAGTTATTGATGATTAATTTGTTGTAATTAAAGCAAGCTAAATAAAATTAAAAAAAGATGTAGTGTTTCGTTTTTTAATGCAATTTTTAATTTTAAAATTACCCTTTAAGGTTAAAAAAATTAATTAATAATTTCAATATCTTTTCAAACTAAAGAAATATTTTTTTAAAAATTAAAAAGTGTCTAAAGTTTAAAAACACCTCAATTATAATATTAATTATTAAACCCATAAAAACTAATCAATTGCTAGTTTTTTGAAAAATAATATTATTTTATTCGATCTTAGTTTAAGTTTGTGCTGGATTCTAAATTAAAATTACTTAACTTAAAATTCATCTAAACTATCCCAAATTATCTTTTTTACAACAAATCAGCAAAACGATCAAAAAAAAGCAAACAGTCTTGATGTATCTTTTGAGTTGTAATAAATTCTAGATTTAAAGGCCAATGATTGTATTTCAAAGTTAACAAAACACGGTAACGATTGTTTTTTTTTGGCATCATCGATAAAACAGGCCCTAAAACTTTAATTTTCGGATGACAAATAGTTGTTTCTAAAATATCTTTGATTTGATGAGCTACATCAAAGACTTTTTTAAAGTTAGAGTGAGTGATCAAAATTTTACTCAAATATCCAAAAGGCGATGTTTGAGAGATTAATCTTTCTTGCAAAAGTTGTTTGACAAAATTATCTTCATCATAAATAACAGCTTTTTTGATGGCAAAATGGTCTGAATTATAACTTTGAACAATCACTTGCCCTTCTTTTTTTCTGGCACAACGACCAGCGGCTTGAAGTAATAATTGAAAAGTTTTTTCTGAGGCTTTAAAAGATGGTATTTTGAGAAGAGCATCAGCCATCAAGATGCCAACTAAAGTTACTTGATGAAAATCAAGTCCTTTGGTAATCATTTGCGTTCCTAATAAAATATCGGCTTTGTGTTCTTGGAAATCATTCCACAACCTTTCATATTGAGTCAATTTGGTGACATTATCTGAATCAAATTTAATTATTTTAGCGTGTTTAAAATGTTTTTGCAAATGATTTTCGATATATTCAATCCCAACTCCTAAAGGTTTCACTGCTTTTTTACAACAATTACTGCATTGATTAGTAAAAGCTTTTTGATAACTGCAATAATTACATTTTAAAATTTGTTTTTGACGATAATAGGTCAGGCTTGAATCACAATTTTGACATTTAGGAACGTTACCGCAGAAACGACATAAAACAAAAGGCGAAAATCCTTTGGTATTAATAAATAAAATCGCTTGTTCTCCTCTGGCTAAAGTTTGTTCTAAGGCAGTTTTTAAAGTGATTGAAAACGGTTCTAAATTGCCATTTTTTAACTCTTCTTTCATATCGATTAATTTAATGCGAGGTAAAGTGCCGATCAAAGCCCTTTTGGTTAATTTTAATAGTTGATATTTTTTTTGTAAAACTTGATAATAACTTTCCAAAGAGGGAGTCGCACTACCTAAAATCAAAGGAATCCTGTGATAATTGGCTCTAATTTGGGCTAATTCTTTGGTATCATAAGGGGCTTGGTTTTTTTCAATCAAAGAATCATCATGTTCTTCATCGATAATAATTATGCCTAAATGATTTAAGGATGCAAAAATAGCACTTCTCGTCCCTAAGACAATTTGAGCGGTTTGGGTTTTAATTTTGTTAAACTGAGTTTGTTTTTGCAAGGGACTTAAATAACTATGAAAAACAGCTATTTTTTCCTTGTCAAATTTAGCCTCTAAACGTTGTAACAAAGAAGCTATCAACATCACTTCCGGCACAATTAATAAAACTTGTTGCTGCATTTTTAAAACTTGCTCAATTAAATTTAAATAAATTTCTGTCTTGCCGGAACCTGTTTTGCCGTGCAAAAGATAAGTTTGATATTGGTTGAACCGAATACTTTTTAACACTTGTTGTTGTTCTTCATTTAAAGTGATTTTTTTATCTTGTTTGAGTGGGGTAAAATGATGTTCTAAAACAACGTCTGTCTTTTTTAAAGTCGGTACAATGATTTTTTTTTTGATTAGCGCTTGGATGATACTTTCTGAAGTCCAACGTAAAGCTTCTTTTCTGTCGATAAAGGTTTCAAAGAGAATAGTTTTGTTTTGATAATTGACTAATATTTTTATAAATGCTTCTTGTTTAGGGGTTAATTTTAAACTTTGTAATTCTTGTAATTCCACATTTAAAACATAAAAAAGAGTATTTTTTTCTATTTTTCTTGTCTTGGAAATATCTTTTATAAAAATAATACCTTGTTGCGATAAAACTTGCAGTGAAGACATCATTTTATGGTTAGCGTTAACTAGAAATTTGTTTTTTTTAGGAAAATTAATTTTTATGTTTTTAGGGATTAATTGAGGTTTTATAATTGTTATTTCTTTTAAGTGGGTGATTAAAAAACTCTTTGGCATGATAGTTTGATAAACTAAAGCTTTGAGGCTAAAAGGGTTTTGGAGCATGTTATCTGCCAATAAAAATAATTCTTCGTTAAAATAAGGTTGCTCGTCTAAGATATCAATTAATTCTTTATTAGCGAATTGACTGGTTAATTGAATGTCTATGATATAACCTAAACGATATAAATTTTTGGCTCCAAAAGGAACAACGACTCTCATCCCTTTTTGTGCCAAAGAAAGCAAATTTTCAGGAATTAAATAATCAAAGCAACGATTTAAAGAAGATGTTTTTAAATCTATAATAACTTGAGCTATCAATTTGTATATCCTTTTCTTTGTAAATTGCAAAATAACAACCGATAATTAAATTATAACAAAAAAAGACACTAGGAAGAACCTGTTATTTATTTTTTTTAATTAATGTTTTTTAAGCAGTTGATTTTTAGCTGGGGGCATAAAAATTTGTGTTTAATATGGATGAATAATGAAAAAATAAGCGAAAAAGAAATTATTGTCATTAAAAATAGAAAGCAATTTGGTGATGTGTTTGTTGATGTTTGGTTTAAAATTAAATAAGCTGAATTATCGATTATTAAAATTCTTATTAAATATAAAATTGAATGAATCAAAGCCACACAAAATTGTTGTTATTTTAGGTTAGTTTTGTTGATGACAAAATAATAGCAAATGTATACGAGAGGCCAAAAAGATAATATTTTAAAATGGTAGTTGTTAGTTGTCATGTTTTATTAGTTCTTTCGATACTACCATTTAAAACAAATATCAAAATACAAACACAAATAAAAAAGAATCTATCAAACAAATGTAACTCATTTGAGTCAAAAAGTATTGATATTTTCTTGAAGATAAAAATACCAAAAAATAAAAGTTGATGAACAAAATATTTTGTCTGGCGAAAAACGAAAAAAAGAAAAAAATATCCAGAAATATAATTATTTGACTATATTAAGGTTTAAATACAAAAAATAAAAAATAAGATTTTTTAATACAATATATTTTAGTTTTTCGTTGTAGTACGTAAAATAGATTTTAGTAAACACCTTTATTATACTATATTTTTGAGATTAATCTTTTGTTGTTTGTAGAAAGAAAATAATTTTATTGCCGCAAGCAATATAAAAAATATATAATATCATTATAAAGTATTTTTAAATATGATCAAAAGGTAAAATGATGTTAACTAGACAAGCCAAAGAGCGAAAAATTCGCAAAATGTTGAAAAAAGTTAATTTCGAGCAATTAAAAATTGTCATTTTAAAAAATTGGAGCAAAAAGACGCATTTTGAAATTTCCACTCACATTCTTTTTGTCAATCCGAAAGTCAAAACAATTGTCGAACAAATTTTAAAAGAAATTAAAAAATCGCAAAACACATTAAAAAATAATTAAACTCTCAATTATAATTTTTTGTTGCATTATTTCTAAGTTTGGATATAAAAAAGAGCTATCGTAATGGATAGCTTTGTGATTTTATTTAGTTTTGAAATAATTGGCGGAGGAAAAGGGATTCGAACCCTCGCATCTTTTGGATCTACACGCTTTCCAAGCGTGCCTCTTTGGCCACTTGAGTATTCCTCCGAAAAAGTCTTAAAAAAAGACTTTTTTTATTATTAACAGCGATTTTTGTTATCGCGAATTTGTTCATTTTGGATTCTTATTACATCGCAAGCAATTGCTAATTCTTCGTTAGTCGGAATCGTAAAAGCTTGAATGAGAGAATCAGGAGCAGTAATTAAGGCAATTTGTCCTTGGGCTTTATTTTTTTGTTCATCTAATTTGAATCCTAAAACAGCTAAGCGTTGAATAATTTCAGATCTAAAAAAAGCTGAATTTTCCCCAATGCCAGCAGTAAAGACTAAAGCATCAATCCCTTTTAATAAAACGTAATAACTGGCGATATAATCAACTATCCGTTTGACTTGGATATCAAAAGATAAACGGGCTTGTGGGTTGCCTTTATCGATTTCGACTAGAATATCGCGTATATCGTTAGAAATCCCAGAGACTCCAAGATAACCTGATTTTTTATTTAAATCATTAATCACTTCTCCAATGCTTTGGTTTTCTTTATCAGCGATAAATTTGATCACTGCTGGATCAATGTTACCACTGCGCGTTCCCATTGGCACCCCCTCTAAAGGGGTAAAACCCATTGACGTGTCCAAAGATTTGCCAGCATCAACCGCACACAAAGAAACTCCGTTACCAGCGTGACAAATGATTAATTTGGCGTCTTTTTTATTTAAAATTTGTTCCATTTTTTCGGTAATAAATTTATAAGAGGTACCATGAAAGCCATATTTTCGGATTTGATATTTTTGATACCATTGATAAGGGGTGGCATATAAAAAATTTACTGCAGGAATGGTTTGATGAAAGGTGGTATCAAAAACTCCTACTTGAAATAAAGACGGCAAAACCTTTTTAAAAGCTCTAATGCTTATAAGATTGGCGGGGTTGTGCAAAGGGGCTAAATCACAAAGACTTTCGATTTTGGCAATCGCTTCATCAGTTAAAACAGTTGAATCTTGAAACAACTCCCCTCCTTGAACGATCCTATGGCCGACTCCTTCTATTTCTTCTAAATTTGTAATTACTTGTTTGCGAATTAACATATCTAACAATAATGTGACTGCTTGTTGATGGTCTTTAATTTCTAAGGTTTGGGTTTCTTTATTGTTTGGGGTTTTAAGGGTAAAAGTTGCATTATTGTAACTAATTCTTTCAATTAAACCCGAAGCGATTAAAAGCTGTTGAGGCATTTCTAATAATTGAAATTTTAAAGAAGAACTGCCTGAATTAATTGACATAATTTTCATATATTTTTCTCTTTTCTGAAAGGATAAATTTTTGGAAATAAAGTTTTTGTTGTTATTTTAATTTTGGTTGGTAGTAAAATGAGAAGAAAAAATAGTAATTAACTGACTTTTAAATTTTTTAAATTTTGTAATAAATAATAAATTCCTACAGCGTGGAAACAAGTGCCTAACATCACAAAAAGATGCCAGATAAAATGAAAATATTTTTTATTATCTTTGACATAAAAATAAACACCACCAGTATAACAACAGCCTCCTAAAATGATAAAAAATAAAGTTTTTCTGTTATTTAGTTTTATTAATTCAGGAAACAACAATATTCCACTCCACCCTAATAAAACATAAAATAAAAGATGGAGGTATTTGCCTTTGTCAAACCACATGACTTTGCAAGTGATACCTAAAGTAACTAAAATGCATTGACAAACAAAAAAAAATCGTCCTTTAGTAAACCATTTAAACGTTTCTGAATCGAATAAAGAACCTCTTAATTCAGGTAAAAGTAATAAAATAGGAGAAAAAGTTCCCCAAATAAGTAAATAAATACTAATATGATCGCATTTTTGAAAAAATTTATGAGCTTTGGTAAAAGACAAAGAATGGTACAAAGTGCTTGTCAAATAAAGGATAATAATAGAAATACTAAAAATCGAAATAATCATTTTATTATTAACATCAATTTTACAAATTTCAATATTAAAAAGAACAAGAATAAAAATTCCTAAAGGAACCATTAAACCATGAGAAATAGCGTTAGCGATTTCTTCTCCATAAGTTTGCTTATCGCTTGATTTTGTAGGCCATTTCATCTGATTTTGTTCCTCCTTGAATGATTTTTAGGTATCTTTAAATAATTAAAATTTGAATTAAAAATTGTTTTGATGATTTTAAAATTTTTTTGTCAAATAAAAAGAATAAAATAAAAAATAACTCCTTTATATTTTAGCATATTATAAAGACAACAGATAGAAAATAAATTTGAAAAAACACACTGTTATCAAAAATTGTAAATAAATTCATTTTTAATACCTGAATAAAGCTAGTTTTAATAAGCAACCGGACCAAAAAACGAAACCACCTTAAAACAAAAAAATAAATCCACAAAAAATCAAGCTAAATTGTTTATTAGCCCACCGGACCAAAAAACGAAACTACCTAAAAACAAAAAATAAATCCACAAAAAAACAAGCTAAATTGATTATTAAATTAAAATAAACAGTTTAGCTTTTTTTGTTTTCTAAACTGTGGAAAGGAGAAAAAAATAATGAAAAATCAAATTGAAGAATTAGAAAAAATTTGCAAATCCTTACAGCCAAGGAGCGCGAAAACATAAATTATTCGAAAAAATTCGCACGTTGGGCGGAAGAATATAAATTCGAGGCACAAAAAGTCAAAATCAAGGCAAAAACAATAAAAACTAAAATAGAAGCATTAAAAAACCAATTAAACCAAGAATAAATAAAAATATCCAAAAAAGGGGAAACAAACAATGAAAACAAATATTGAAAACGAAATTAAAGAATTAAAAAAAGAATTTCAATTATCCAACAAAGAGATACGCGAAAGCATAACTAAAGCGAAATCATGTATGTATTGGGCGCAAGAATACACAGCTAGGGCAGAAGAAGAAGACTTAACCAACATAAAAGAAGCAGAAGAAAACGCAACTTGGGGACAAGCGCATTTAAAAGTGGCAAGAATGTTAGTAAATAAGACGCAAGAATTAAAAGCAAAAATAGAAAAACTAAAAAATGAATTAAACCAAATTCATTGTCAAAAAATAATTGAAAAATTAGAAATTAAAAATATTTCACAAGTTTATGACTGGGTTAGAAAGTATAATAGCGACCCTGAAGGAGAATTAGACAACTTAAAACCTAAAAAAAAGGCCATATCACAAGAAGATGAGGACTTATTACAAGCTTTAACGAAAGAAACGACAAAACTATTCAAAAACCGCCTTAAAAAACGCGATTTTTACTTAAAAATTATTCAAAAATACTCTCAATCTTTGTCTCTTAATCAAATATTAAAAAAACTACAAATACATAAAAGCACTTATTATCGGTGGCTTTTGCAAAATAAAAAATTCGCCACTAATCAACCCTTAGAAAAAGCCATTTATAAAATGTGTTATCAATACGCTTTTGTGGCAAACCATATCCCTATTATGAGATTAGGATACCGTCGTATTTGGTTTAAAATGAAAAAAGCAGGCTTTAAAGTATCACGCTTAACAGTTTTAAAAATTATGAATAAATTAAACTTGTTATCACGGATGCAAAAAACCAAGTCAAAACATTTTCAAGTCAAAGCCGAACAAAGAAAAATCACATTTCAAAATAAATTAAATAATAATTTTTACGCCTCAAAACCTTTACAAAAGATTTGTACTGACATTACTTATATTATTATGCCAAACGGCGCTAAGGTTTATTTATCAGCTATTTTAGATTTACATACAAGAGAAATAATTAGCTTTAATTTATCTCAAAAACAAGACATTAATTTTGTTATGCAAACATTATCAAAAATACCTTTTTCTAATGGTTGTATTCATCACAGCGATCAGGGCACCGTTTACACCTCCAAAGAATACATGACAGCGGTTAAAGATAAAGGCATGATTGCTAGTTTTTCCAAAAAAGGCACACCATCAAATAACGCATGTATAGAGGCCTTTTGGTCTAATTTTAAACGCGAGACTATTAATTTAATTAGGAAAAAAGATTTAAGTTTTGACAAAGTGAAAGAAATTATTACTTCATATATTCATTTTTATAACTATGAACGTGAAATGCAAGTGTTAGATGGGATGGCGCCCCTTGAATATAAAAATTATTATCAAAAAAACCCTGATTTAAAACCATTTATTATTAAACCCCAACGAAAAAAAATGAGACGTTATTACCAATAAACCTATAATTATTAACCCTTCAACCTAGAAGTGCATTTTGTGCTGGTTTTTTTTATAATGATAAAAAATATATATAATTTAACAAAATAAGCAAAACATTTGACAAATAAAAAAAATTAAGTTATAATTTTATATAATCTGATTTTGATTCTGGTATTACTATATATTATATATTAAACAATCAGAATCAGAATCAGAATCTTTATATTACTATATATTACTATATATTATATATTAAACATCAGAATCAGAATCAGAATCTTTATATAATATTATTATTAAAAATTAATATAAAATAATATATTATAAAATATCTGATTTTGATTCTGGTATTGTTTTTTTCTTTTTTTAAAAAAAATCATTTTTTGTTGTTTTTTTTGTTGTTTTTTTTGTTGTTTTGTATTTTTTTTATGTTAAAATATAGGTAGTTTAATAAACACATATTTGGCTCATAAATTTGTTTCCAAGTGGTAGTGTTTTGACGTACCGGTACCTTTACACTTTTTTATAACAGTGCAATTATAATTAAAATTATTATTCCTTTTGCTAATTTCTATTTTTTATGTTGCCTCTTTTGATATAATATAATGAGTAAGATTATTTAGTAACGAGTTATTAAATATTAAAAAAGTCAAATTCAAAGATTAAAAAAGGGAAAAATATGTTTTATAAAATCAAAGGGACTTGTGATTTATTACCAGAACAAACTTTGCTTTGGCATCAAGTCGAAACTGTTTTGCATGCTTTTTTCAAGCGTCATAATTTTGGTGAAATCAGAACTCCCATTATGGAATATACTGAAGTTTTTCATCGTGCTGCCCAACATTCTGAAATGGTTTCCAAAGAAACTTATACTTTTCTAGATAAAAAAAAGCGTTCCCTCACTTTAAGGCCAGAAGGTACTGCAGGAATTATTCGTAGTTATGTTGAAAATAAATTAGATCAAAGCCCGAAAATGCATAAATTTTATTATTATGGACCTTATTTTCGTTATGAAAGACCTCAATCAGGACGATATCGTCAATTTCATCAATTAGGGGTCGAAATCTTAGGCAAATCAAGCCCCTTTTTGGATGTCGAAGTCATTACCCTAGCTTATCGCTTTTTAGAAACGATAGGAATTGATGATGCAGTTGTTAAAATTAATTCTTTAGGCAATAATACCGACTATCAGACTTATTTACAAGTTTTTAAAATTTATTTACAACCTTATTTTGACCAATTATGCCCTTTGTGTCAAGAAAGGTTTCAAAATAATATTTTACGCATTTGGGATTGTAAAATTTGTTCCCAAAAAGCCTTTTTGCAACAAGCTCCTAAAATTTTTGATTCTCTTTCTTTGGAATCACAAAAACGATTTCAACAAGTTTTAGATGGTCTGCAAGCGATGAACGTCAACTTTGTCATAAATCATGATTTAGTTCGTGGGCTTGATTATTACACCCATACAGTTTTTGAAATTACAACTCAAAACGCTTTTAATCATAGAGGTGTGTTAGGTGGGGGTGGCTGTTATGACCACTTAGTTGCAACTTTTGATGGCACAAACACCTCTGGCATTGGTTTTGCTTTCGGCATGGAACGCTTGATGTTAACTTTAGAAGAACGGCAAAAACCACTTATTCCTAAAACGCCTCTTTTAGATCTTTTTTTGTTATCCACACAACCTTCTTTTTTTTATCACAGTCTTGCTGTAGTACACCATTTACGCCAACAAGGCATAACTGTAGACCTTAATTATGACTTTTTACCTTTTACCAAAGCTTTGAAACAGGCTTTAAAAACGCAACCAAACTATCTTTTGATTTTAGGCGATCAAGAATTTGCCAAAGAACAAATTACAATCAAAAACACTCAAACCAAAAAACAAACAACAATCGCCCAAAAAGATATTCTTTTTTATTTGCAAAATCAAGGAGTCAACATAAATTTTGATGCAAAATAAATATAGTCATTACAACAACGAATTAACTCTTCAAAATAAGGGCGAAGCAGTTTTTTTAAAAGGCTTTTTGTTCCGCAAGAGAAACTTAGGCAAAACCCTTTTTTTAGATTTGCGTGATGTTTCTGGAATAATCCAGCTATTAATCAAAGAAACACACCCCCAATATCAACAAATCATTGCTTTAAAATTAGAAACAGTAGTTGAGATCAAGGGGATAGTTGTTGAAAGAAGTAACAAAAATACCAAATTAAAAACCGGTGAAATTGAAATTTTAGTTTCTTATTTTAATGTTTTAAATGAAGCCCAAACTTTGCCCTTAAATGTGTTTCGCAGCCAAGATAGTCTTGAAGAAACACGCCTTAAATATCGTTATTTAGATTTACGCAACCCAGACATTAAATATTTTTTAATTCAAAGACACCATATTACCCAAAGTATTCGTCAAACTTTATTAAAAAATGATTTTTTAGAATTAGAAACGCCGATTTTATCTAAATCAACTCCCGAAGGAGCGCGTGATTATTTAGTCCCTTCGCGAATTTATCCTGGTAATTTTTATGCTTTACCCCAATCACCACAACTTTTTAAACAATTATATATGATTGCTGGGTTTGAAAGGTATTTTCAAGTGGCTCGCTGTTTTCGCGATGAGGATTTAAGAGCTGATCGTCAACCAGAATTTAGTCAAATCGATATCGAAACTTCTTTTTGCTCTCAAAGTGAAATTATGGCTTTAGCTGAAGAAATTATCGTTGATTTATTTCAAAATATTAAACAACAAAAATTACTTCAACCCTTTACTGTTTTGACTTATCAAACCTCTTTTGAACTTTATGGCACTGATAAACCCGATTTAAGAAATCCTTTGCAAATTACAAACTTTTCTAGCTATTTTGAACAAAGCGCTTGGGAATCAAATTTATTTCAAGGAGATCTTAAAGGTTTTAAAGTAGATAAAAAAGCTAGCTTATCACGTCATCAAATAGATACTTATCAACTTTATTTTAAAAATAATTTTGGTATAAATTTATTTGCTTTTTATAAAAAAAATGATAGAATTATAGGTGGAATATCGCGTTTTATTAAAGATGATTCTTTTTTAAAAAATGAAGAAATTTGCTTTGCTGTTTCAGGCAAAACCCAATTAGTACATCAAGCTTTAGGACTTTTTAGAAACCAGTTAGCCCTTGATTTAGCTTTAATTGATCAAACCAAAGAAGCTTTATTGTGGATAGTTGATTTTCCTTTATTTGAAATTGATGATAAAAGTAATCGTTTTTACTCTTTGCATCACCCTTTTACTGCTCCTTATGATGTTCATTCTTTAACCAAAGAACCTCAAAAAACTTTAGCTTTAGCGTATGATTTAGTTTGGAATGGTTATGAAGTTGGTGGAGGTTCTTTAAGAATCAACAATACCGAAACACAAGAGTTAGTTTTTAAGCTTTTAGGGTTTACCAAAGAAGAAGCTCAGAAGCGTTTTGGTTTTTTGCTCGAAGCTCTTAAATACGGTACTCCTCCTCACGGCGGATTAGCTTTAGGACTTGACCGTTTGGTAATGTTATTGACTAAGACTAACAATATCAAAGACGTAATTGCTTTTCCTAAAACTCAAAGTGCTAAAGATTTAATGTTAGATTCCCCCGGAACAGTCGAAAAGGAACAATTAACTACTTTAAAAATCAAAGTCTAGTCGCAGGGGAACCTAAATGAAACTATCTTTAAAATTGGATCCAAAATTAACTTATATTATATCTGTTAGCGGCGGCGTTGATTCAATGGTTTTACTTGATTTTTTATGGTCACAAAAATTAGATTTAAAGGTAGTCCATTTTAATCATTTAAAACGTTTGGATTCTTTCAAAGATAAAGAGTTAGTTAAAAATTATTGTTTACAATTAAAAATTCCTTTTCATTATTTTGAATTGCAAGTACTTGCCAAAAACTTTCAAACACAAGCTCGTCTTTTAAGGCAAGAAAAACTCCAACAAGTAGCTAAACACTATCAAACTCCTTATATCATGACAGCCCATCATTTAGATGATTTAGCTGAAACGATTTTACAAAAAATAGCTCGTGGTAGCACTTTGTTAGGTTATAGCGGGATGCAACCAGAATTATGTTTTCAAGAATTTTGTTTGCTAAAACCTTTTTTATATTTAAGTAAAGCAGAAATTCTAGTTTATGCTCAAAATCAAAAAGTTCCTTTTTTAGAAGATTCGACTAACCAACAAACCATTTATCAAAGAAATCAAATTAGATATCATGTTATTCCTTATCTTAAAAAAAACACTGCTTTTTTAAGCAATATTAAAAACTTTTCCCAACAGTTAATTCAAGCCCAAACTTTTATCAGACAACAAACCCTCATATTTATTAAAAATAACAGTTGTTATAATAACTATAATAAAGTTCAAAATTTTAAACTTAGTCCTTTTTTAACCCTTGATAAAATAATTCAAAAAGATGTTATTCTAGTTTTATTAGAACAACAAAACCTTAATAAAAATTTTTTTCTCCTTGAAAGTATTATCCAAGGATTAAATAATACCGTCAAACCTAATTTAACTTGGAATTTAAGTCAAAAATTTGTTTTGGTTAAAAGTTATCATGTATTTGGTATTCTTTCGACTGATTTAAATTTATCAACAAAAGAACAAATGCCAAAAAAACCCTTACTTTATGTCTCAACTTGTTTAGAATGTTTAAAAAAATATTTTTTACAGTCGCTTGTTGTTTTAAATTTGGATTTGGAAAAAGTGAGCTTTCCGTTAAAAATACGTCATAAATTACCGGGCGATCGACTTTGTTTTAGTTTCGGGATGCAAAAATTAAAAAGCTTTTTGATTAATCGTAAAGTTTCTTTGCTCCAAAGAAAACATTTATGGTTAATAGTTGATAATTGTAATAACATCTTATATATTCCTAATTTGTATCTTAATCAGACATTAGGAAAATCTCAATTGCTTATTTTAGGTTTGAAAAATTGATTATTTTTTGATATAATTTAGTTATTAAGATAACATTTTTATCATTTATGAAAAGAAAAGAATGGTGAATTTATGACATTTTTAGATAAAATTTTTAAAAAATTTAATGTTTATGTTTTATATGCTGCCCTAGGTGCGATTGTGATTTCTTTTGGTTGGTGTTATTTTACTAAAACAGAAGTTGATTCCAAAGGGCTGGCAAATTTAGAAACAAGTCTTGACAGAGAAGAAGTAAAAAAAATCATTTATCGTCCTGTTCCGTTTACTGAAACTTATAATTTAACTATTAGCGATAAAAATGATAATACACGTAATCATTATTTTGTTCCTAAAGGTATTATATTTAACCCAAAAACTGGCCAACAAAAATATCAAAATATCGAAATGACCTCTGAAGATCCGCGTCCTTTTTATGGTTACGAAATGGCGATTGACACTGCTTGGTTTTGTTTTAAATTAATCTTATTATATTGTGTTTGGTTATTCTTTGCCGATACCCTTGAACAAGTCGGTAAAGAACTTTCTTCCAAAAAAAGCAGTCAATCTCGTAAAAATGTTGTTATCAACAAAAGATTTACTTTTAAAGATGTTGCCGGAGCTGATGAAGAAAAAGAAGAAATGAGTGAGCTTATTGATTTTTTAAAAAACCCTCGCAAATATGCTGCCATGGGAGCTCGTATTCCGAAAGGGATTTTATTATATGGCCCTCCTGGAACTGGTAAAACTTTACTTGCCAAAGCTGTTGCTGGTGAAGCTGGCGTTCCTTTTTTTGCTGCTGCTGGTTCTGATTTTGACGAAGTTTATGTAGGACTTGGTGCAAGTCGTGTCAGAGATCTTTTTAAAGAAGCACATCTGGCAGCTCCATGTATTGTTTTTATCGACGAAATTGAAGCTGTTGCCAGAAAAAGAGGAGCGGTGATGTCAAGTGGCGGTTCGGAACAAACCTTAAATCAACTTTTAGTTGAAATGGATGGTTTTAACCAAAAATCAGGGGTGATCGTCATTGCTGCCACCAATCAACCAGAAGCCCTCGATCAAGCTATTTTAAGACCTGGTCGTTTTGATCGTCATTTTAACATCTCTTTGCCTAACGTCAAAGACCGCGAAGCTATTTTAAAATTACACGCTAGCAATAAAAAACTTTCGCCTGAAATCAATTTAGAAGAATTATCAAAACAAACACCTGGCTTTAGTGGTGCCCAATTAGAAGGCACTTTAAATGAAGCTGCTTTATTAGCTACCAGAAGAAATGCTTCAATGATTAATAAAAAAGATATCAGCGAAGCCTTAGATCGTGTTTTAATGGGACCAGCCAAAAAATCTCGTAAATACAACGAGAAAGAAAAACGCATGGTTGCTTACCACGAAGCCGGTCATGCTGTCATCGGTATTAAAATCCCTTTTGCCCAAGTAGTGCAAAAAATCACCATTATTCCTCGCGGCGATGCTGGTGGTTATAACTTAATGTTACCACCAGAAGAAACTTTTTTTTCTTCCAAAAAAACATTCTTAGCTCAAATTACTTCTTTTTTAGGTGGAAGAGTTGCAGAAGAATTAATGTTTGACGATGTTTCAAGCGGTGCTTTTAGTGATTTTAAACATGCTACCCAAATTGCTCGTTTAATGGTGACTAAATATGGAATGAGTGATTTAGGACCGGTGCAATATTCAGGCAATAATTTTCAAAATGATTTTTCTGACCCCAAAGGGTTAGAAATTGACCAACAAATTCAAAAAATAATTGCTAATTGTTACCAAGAAGCCAAAAAAATTATTCAAGAAAATAAAGTTTTATTAGACACAATCGCTTCATATTTGTTAGAAATTGAAACCCTTAACAAAAAAGATATCGACGAAATTGTATCTACTAATAAAATCGCTTGGTGGGAAGCAGAAAAACAAGCTTTACAAGCCCAAAAAGATGAACTTACAACTAAAGAAGAAAAAACTGTTCAAACTCAACTCGATATTGCTGATGTTATAAAGCCACCTACCAAAACCGAACAATCTGATCAAACTCAAAATTAACTGCATTAGTTCAAAATAATAATATTTTATCAATATAAGTTTTTTTCTAACATAATAAATTTTTTTAAATAAACTTTAAGTCAATTTAAAGTTTATTTCTTTTTTATGTTCAACTTTATTATTCCTAGAAAAAAGGTTCAAATATGCAAGAAATCCAAACTTGGCTTATTTCTAATCCTGATGCAATGCAACGTTTAGATCATTTTTTAACTCGTCAAACTAATTGGAATAAAAGTAAATGTCAAAAATTAATTTTAGCTCAAAAAGTTTTAGTTAATCATAGGCCAACCAAAAAAAGCTACCTTCTTAAACCTCAAGATTTAATTACAATTAAAAATGATATTTTAGAAACATCTTTTAATCTTCAAAAACCTTATAATCTTAATTTAGAAATCATTTATGAAGACCCCTATTTAGCTGTCATCAACAAGCCCGCTAATTTAGTTGTTCATCCTTCTTTGAGTTTTGAAGGTATTACTTTAGTCAATGGCTTACTTCATCAAATCAAACCTTTAAGCCACCTCGTTACTTTA
The DNA here is from genome assembly GCF_041729705.1 of Candidatus Phytoplasma solani. Lineage (NCBI taxonomy): Bacteria > Bacillati > Mycoplasmatota > Mollicutes > Acholeplasmatales > Acholeplasmataceae > Candidatus Phytoplasma > Candidatus Phytoplasma solani. The sequence goes on along the minus strand of NZ_CP103788.1, from coordinate 415,976 downwards.
AGACCAGGGATTGTCCATCGGTTAGATAAAAATACTACTGGGTTAATGTTAATTGCTAAAACCGATGAAGTGAGTCAAAAATTACAAACAGCTTTCAAAAAAAGAACTATTAAAAAATTTTATTGGGGTTTGATTGAAGGTTTTTTAGAAGATGAAGGCACAATTAACCTTCCGATTGGTAGAAACCCCAATCAACGTTTAAAAATGGCAGTTTTAGCCAAAGGCAAAGAATCGATCACCCATTTTAAAACTTTAAAACGTTTTCAAGAAACTTCTTTGATCGAATTCGTTTTAGAAACCGGACGGACGCACCAAATCAGAGTTCATACTTCTTACCTAAAACATCCAATTTTAGGAGATAAACTTTATGGATCTAAACATTACAATACTGATTTAGGTCAATTTTTGCATGCTAAAGAATTAATTTTGTGCCATCCCATCACTTCAGAAAAAATACAACTTCAAGCTCCTTTACCTTTAAATTTCAAAAATTTAATACAAACATTAAAAAATACTTAAAAAACTTATTCATTTTAATTAGTAATAAAAAATGAAATCAAAATATAATAAAGGTAATTATTGTGATTAAAATTAAGAATCTTTCCAAAACTTTTATCACTCGTCAAAAAACTCATCAAATTCTTCAAAATATTAATTTAACAGTTTCTAAAGGCGAAATTTTTGGACTTGTTGGTCCATCTGGTTCTGGCAAAACTACTTTATTAAAAATAATGAATGATCTTATGAAATCAGATCCAAATATACCACAAATAACTAAATCTTTTGATCGTTTTGAAAGTGCTATGGTTTTTCAAAATTTTAATCTTTTAAACAATTTAAATGTTTTTGAAAATATTGCTTTATCTTTAAAAATAAGAAAATATTGTCAAACAAAAATTCAAAAAGAAGTGGATCAAATGTTGACTTTTGTTGGTTTGAATTCTTTTGCTAACGCTTATCCTAAAACTTTATCAGGAGGTCAAAAACAACGGGTCGCCATTGCAAGAGCCTTAATTTACAAACCTAAAATTATTTTTTGCGATGAACCAACTTTTGCTTTAGATGAAGTGACAAGTCAAGAAATTTTAAACTTATTGAAAAAAACCAATCAACTACTAAAAACTACTATCGTTTTAGTTTCTCATAATGTTTTTGTTATTAAAAGTTTATGTCATCGAGTAGCTGTTTTGGAGCAAGGTCAATTAAAAAAAATTGTTGCTTTGAATCCAACTTGTCAAATCAAAGCAATTCCTTATCACGACATCTTTTAATTTTTTTTTTTTTTGATAAAAAAAGAATAAATTAATTTAGAAAGCTTATTTTTATATAATGCTTATTTTTTCAAAAACTAAAAAAAATCTTTTGCTTATTTTATTTATAATATCTATTTTTGTCAATTTAATTTTATCTTATTTTTGTTATCAATTCAAAACCCAAACGCCAGTTAATAACGATTCTTTTCCTTCGAAAATCAAAATAGCTACTGCTTTGCCAACGGTTCAAAGTTTTTTAGAAGGTTCTGTCAAAAACTATTTAAAAGAATATCACAATATTGATTTAGAAGTAAACTATTTACCTTTAAAATTTGAAAAAACCGATGAATTGTTAGCTAATAAAGAAGTAGATGCTAAATTTGATGCTCACGTTCATCATCTCAATATAGCAAACAAAAGACTTAATGATAAACTTACTTTTGTTCAAGCAGGATATTTAGCCAAATTTGGCCTTTTTGCAAAACAAGATTCTAATTTGGGAAGTTTAGGAAAATTAAAACAATTCAAAATTGATAAACCCACCCAAAAAATAAAAATTTTCATGTCTGATGATAATTTTCAAAGATCTTTATCTTTATATTTATTACAACAATTAGGAATAATTAAACAAAAAGAAGAAATAACGATACCACCTGAAAAATTTTTTGAATTAAAACCTGATTTTTTCAAAAACACTCCAGATTATCCCGAAATTAAATATGAAACTGTTGTTGATTTAGCTTCTATTAAGCCTAGTTTTGAAAGCGAAAAAGAACCTTGTTTATGTCTTCAATATCCAACTCTTATGGGCAATATAAGTAATTTGCCTTTTGGTATCGTAGGAATGCTTGCAAAACCAGCAAGTTTAGATGATCCTATTTATTCTTATACTATTTCTTTAGTTTCTAGAAAAGATAATGAAAATTCGAAAATAATTCAAATTTTACAAAAAGTTTTAAAACAAGAAACAATAATTAAAGAAGCTCAAACAGGACTTTTTAAAGACAATTATTATATGATCCCTAGTCAAGAAATCGATAATCTTAGTCAAGAAATTAAAGTTAAATATTTAGGAAAAACCCATTCTGAAAGTCGTTCTACATAATAATGTTTTCGTTTCATGCTTTTTGGAATGTTATTACTTATAAAGAATGGGATAAATATTTATTTCTAAATGCTTTTTTAGAAACCGTTAAAATAACTTTTTTTTCTTCTTTGATTTCTTTTTTCTTAGGGCTTTTTTTGGGGGTATATTTATATTTATTAAAAATAAAAAAAAATCACAAAATATATTTTATTTGCAATATGGTTTTGAATTTTTTAATTTCTACCCCCTTTTTATTATTAATTATTTTATTTATTAAATTCTTTTTCTTTCCTCTTTTTGGATTCTCTTATGGTTTCGGTGTTAGTTTAATTTCTTTAATTTTAATTTTAACTCCTCTTTTTACTCGTCATTGTGAACAAATTTTTCTTACTGTTAACCCTGAAATTTATTCTACATCTTACAGTCTTGGAGCAAATGATTGGCAATTTATTAAATATTTTTTATTAAAAGAAGCTCGTTCTGATATCGTTTTAAAAACCTCTTTGCTTTTTGTAACATCTTTAGCTTATTCTTCTGTTTTAGGAATTACAGGACATGAAGGAATTGCTGAAATCGCTATTTCTCGTGGTTATCAAGGTGATCCTTCTTTGTTAAACGGTTTTACTCCTTTAGAATTAATTATAGTTTGTATCTTTTTTATGTTTTGTTTAACTCAAATAGTGCAATTAATTGCTTACTTTTTAGCTAATAAATTAGATAAACGTTAAGAATTATTTTGCGATAGTAATAAAAAGTCAACATTTTGGAGATTTCTTTTTCTTTTGTCAAAATTAAAAAAATAAGGTATAATATTATTGTGGATCATATGAGATTAATTATAGCTATCGTTTCTAGTAACGATGCGAATAAAGTACAAACAGCCTTAATAGAAAATAGTTTTTTTACGACTAGACTTGCCACCAAAGGTGGTTTCTTAAAGGAGGTTAATGCTACTTTTATTTTAGGTGTCAAAGAAGAACAAGTTGAAAAAGCCTTGGAAATCATTGGACAACATTCTAAAAAACAAACCCAGATGATTCCTAACAACATTATGAATCAGTTTTCGGCTTATAGTTCTTTCCCAACAGAAGTTTCAATTGGTGGAGCTACTATTTTTGTTTTAAATGTTGATCAATTTTTAAAAGTTTAACATTTTTTGTTTAAAAAAATTAATTAAAAAAAGGAGTGAAAAACAATGGCTTTAACTAAAGAACAAAAACAAGAAATTATCACGCCAACCGCTAGTTTTCCCAAAAACACAGGTTCAACTGAATCCCAAATTAAAATTTTATCAAATGGAATTAAAAATTTAAGTCAACATTTAAAAAACCATCCTAAGGATTTTTCTGCTAAAAGAGGACTTTTTATGCGAAACAGCAAAAGACGTAGATTATTGAAGTATTTAGCAAAATAAAAGTTATTCCTTTTAATATCACAAAAAATAATTTTGTGGTATTTTTTTGTTTGCTGACTAAATTATTATTTATTATTTTTTAATTTTTAAAACAAAACCTAAAAAAGGAGTCATACAAAAAGATGAAAGGATTATTAGTTTTATACGATGGTTTCGAAGATTGTGAAGCTTTAGTTACTAGAGCTGTCTTGAAACGTGCTAATTTACCTTTAACTACTGCTACCCCTAACACTAATCTTGAAATTGTATCTTCAAGTGGATTAATAATTAAAGCAGATTGTCAATTAGATACAATTAATTCTGCTTCTTTTGATTTTTTAATCATACCAGGCGGTCCTTATGTTGCTCGAATTATTGAAAAAGAAACCAATTTATTGCAGTTAATAATGCAATTTGTTCAAGCTAATAAAGTTATTGGTGCTATTTGTGCCGCCCCTATGTTTTTGGGTAAATTAGGTCTTTTGAAAAACCATTCTTTTACTTGCTTTCCTAATTGCGAGCATTTTATTGCAGGCTCTTATTTGCCAGAACAAAAAGTTGTTATTAGTGGTCAATTTGTAACTTCTCGCTCCCCAATTACTGTCTTTGATTTTAGCTTTGCTTTGGTCGAAGCTTTAAAAGGTAAATCAACTGCTCTAAATTTTCAAAGGTCAATGCATGTCTAAACTTCACTAATTTTCTTTTTTTAATCTTTCAAGAATAAAACATTCTTTTTGTTTTTGTCTCGTTTCTCTTGACTTAAAATTTTTGATAGTAAAATATTAAAGAATGTTGAAAAAACAATAATTGTTATTGCCATCTTGAAAAAACAATACTTTTTTTATTTTCAATGTGACTATTCTAAATTCAAAATCAATGCAAAGAATATTTTTTGCAAATTATAAGGAGAAAATCTATGACTAATCCCAATCAACACAGCCAAAAAACTTTGATGTCTAATAGTTCTACTGTGCAACGTAAGTGGCATTTAGTTGATGCCAAAGATAAAACTTTAGGTAGATTAGCTACCAAAGTATCTTCTATTTTAAAAGGCAAAAACAAAACCAATTACACCCCTCACGTGGACAATGGTGATTATGTGATCGTCATCAACGCCGCGCAAATACATTTAACTGGCAAAAAATGGTTCCAGAAACTTTATTACAAACATTCAGGCTACCCAGGTGGACTAACTAAGGTTAACGCTACTGAAATGATGAAAAAATTCCCTACTAGAATGGTAGAAAAAGCTATTTTAGGAATGATTCCTCATACCAAATTAGGTTCACAAATTGGTAAAAAACTTTTTGTCTACCCCCAAGCAGACCACAACCATCAAGCTCAAAAACCAGAAATCTTAGAGGTTTAATCATATGAAACAAGTTCATTATTGCGGCACTGGACGTCGCAAAAGTGCTGTTGCAAGAGTTATTTTAACTAACGGCACTGGACAAATCACAATCAATACTAAAAATTTTGAATCATATTTGCCACTTCCAGCGACTCGTCTAGATATGTTGCAACCTTTGACAGTGACCGATAAAAGAGAAGCCTATGATGTTCGTGTTAACGTCAATGGTGGTGGTCTTTGCGCTCAAGCAGGTGCCATTCGCTTAGGAATTGCTCGTGCTTTGTTAGAAAGCATTCCTGAATTAAGAACTATTTTAAAAAAAGCCGGCTTATTGACGCGCGATGCTCGTTGTGTTGAACGTAAAAAATACGGTTTAAAAAAAGCCCGTCGTGCCCCACAATTCTCAAAACGTTAATTCAAAAATAAGAACTTTGTCAAAAAAGTTTTTTTTTTAGCAAAAAACAAGAGAAAGAAAAGACTATGAATCAAATAAGAGTCCGTTATGCCCCCAGTCCGACCGGTTTTTTACATATCGGTAATGCCCGCACCGCTTTATTTAATTATTTATTTGCCAAACATCATCAAGGAAAGTTTATTATCAGAATCGAAGATACCGATATTGCCCGCAATGTTGTAGGTGGTGAGGTTTCACAATTACAAAATCTTAGTTGGTTAGGACTTAATTGGGACGAAGGACCAGATATAGGAGGCCCTTTTGGACCTTATCGACAATCCGAAAGGTTGCTTATTTATAAAAAATATGCTTTGCAATTGCTAGAACAAAATTTAGCTTACAAAGAATTTAGTCCCGATCAAACTACTTTTGCCATTCGTTTTAAAGTCCCCGCTAACCAAATTTTTACCTTTCAAGATTTAATTAGAGGATCTTTAAGTTTTTTCAGTCAAGACATCGAAGATTGGGTCATTATTAAATCTAACGGTTACCCTTCTTATAATTTTGCAGCCGCTATTGACGACCATTTAATGCAGATTTCACATATTTTTAGGGGCGAAGAACACATCACTAACACCCCCAAACAAATCATGATTTATCAAGCTTTTAATTGGCAAATCCCTCAATTCGCTCATATGACTTTAATTTTGAACCAAAAGCGTAAAAAACTGAGTAAAAGAGATTTAGATATCATGCAGTTTATCGACGGCTTTAACAAATTAGGTTACCTTCCGCAAGCATTATTTAATTTTTTATCGCTTTTAGGTTTTTCTCCTCTTAGTTCCAAAGAAATTTTAAGTTCGCAAGAGTTAATTGAGTTATTTGACGTCGCCCGTTTGAATAAATCCCCAGCCATCTTTGACCAAACCAAGTTAGATTTTTTCAACAATCATTACTTAAAAAAAACTCCGATCGACCAAATTGTTTCTAACCTTATTAATAAAAATGTTTTTGCCAACATCAAAACACCTATTTCTAATCTGTCATGGTTAACTAAATTTGTGGCTTTATTTCAAGACCGAATGAATTACATGCAGCAAGCAGTTTCCTTATATCAAACTTTTTTCCCCACTAAATTGACTTTATCTAACGAAGCGAAGCAATTTTTAAAAGATCATCAATCATTGATGCCTCTTTTGACCCACTTTAGCCAACTTTTAAAACCAATTACTTTTGAAAAAGAAGCCATCAATACCGCCTTAAAACAAATCACCAAAGACAGCAATTTACCGAAAAAAATTCTTTTCACGTTTTTACGCATTATTTCTACCGGTCAAATGCACGGTCCTAGTTTGCCGCTTTTTTTAGAATTGTTAGGCAAAAAAAAAGTTCTAGCTAATTTAGAAACAGTTTTGAAAAGTATATCTTAACTTTGTTTTCAAATCAAAAATTAAAAGGATTTCTTGCATGTTACAAATTTATAACTCTTTAACCTGTCAAAAACAACCATTTATCTCTTTAAAATCACAAGTAGTTAATATGTATGTCTGCGGGCCGACTGTTTATGACCATTTGCATTTAGGCAATATTAGACCACTTGTTTTTTTCGCCACCGTAAAAAGCTATTTAGAAACTATCGGTTTTAATGTTAATTATGTTGTTAATATTACCGATATTGATGATAAAATTATCAGTCAAGCCCTCAAAATGAAAACTTCTGAAGTATTGATAGCGCAAAAATATATTCTAGCTTTTCAACAATTATTAAAAGATCTTGACTTACAAAGTATCAATTTTTTTCCGCAAGCCACCAATTACATTCCAGCCATGATTGAACTAATCGAAGACCTTTTAAAGTTGGGTTTTGCCTATTTTACCAACCAAGGTATCTATTTTCGAATTTCTAAAATTTCTGATTACGGCAAACTTAAAAAACAAGATTTATCACAATTAAAACAAAATGCGAGAAAAATTTTAGATTCCGAAAAAGAAAACCCTGGAGATTTTATCTTATGGAAAAAAACTTCCCAAGGAATCCAATATGAAAGTCCCTGGTTTTTAGGTAGACCAGGATGGCATACTGAATGTGTGACTATGATTGAAACTATTTTTAAAACTTCACTCGATATCCACGGTGGTGGCTCTGACCTTAAATTTCCGCATCATGAAAACGAAATCGCCCAAGCCCAAGCTCGCCATCAACGCCCTTTAGCCAATTTTTTTATGCATGTCGCAAGGCTTGATTATAAACAGCAAAAAATGTCTAAATCTTTGGGTAATATCGTCTGGTGTAAAGATTTATTGCAACAATTTAGCCCTTCAGTTATTAAGTTTTTCCTTTTAAGTATCCATTATCGCAAACCAATCGATTTTTCTCTTGCTTTAATTACCCAAGCCCAAAATAAATACCATAAAATAATGGCTTTTTTGACTAAAAACGACTTCCAACTACAATTAAAAAGCATCTTAACTAAAGATTTGCACCAACCAACCATCAATGCTTTCCACCAATTTATGCAAGATGATTTTTCTACCCATAAAGTTTTTGATTTGTTAGAACAAATCATCAAACAAACCCATCAAACCAATGATTTAACCCTTTTAGCTAGCTATCAAAATACTTTAATATTTATTTTTAACGTTTTAGGACTTAAACCTGATTTCAAGCAAGCTAATGCTAACGATTTACAAACTTATGCCTTATGGCAAGAGGCAAGAAAAAAACAAGCTTTTCAGCAAGCCGACCTTTTACGTCAAATCTTAATCGACAAAGGTTTGTTATAACTTTTTTTTGATGTTATAATATCATTAGTCAAAGATAATTTGTGTCTTTACGTTTTTTAATCGCATCAAAGCAATGACAACACTTTTACCAATTAATTCCAAAAGGAAATAACTATGAATATCATAACCTCAAGAAAAGCTGTCAAAGTTTTTCAAAAAAACCATCTTATCCCCCAAAATGTTTTATCCCAAATTTTATCTGATACAATGCGTGCTCCTTCGTCTTTTAACTTACAACCTTGGCATTTTTTTGTCATCATCAATCAAGCTGCTAAAAACAAATTAAAACCTTGTCTCTACGGCAATGAGTCCCAATTAGAAACTAGCTCCGCTCTTATTTTAGTTTGCGGTAATAGTTTAAAAAACGAAACTAAAGAACCGATTTTAAGACAATCTTTTGCTGCCAAACAAATTCCTATGGAATTTCAAAATCAAATCTTAGCTCAAATTGATTTGTTATACAAGCAAAAATCAAGCGAAGAGATTACTAACGAAATTTTTTTAGAATGTGGCATCGTTTCTTTACAATTGATGTTAGCTGCCAAAAGTCATGGTTATGACACTTGTCCGATGGGCGGTTTTAATCATCGCACTATCAAAGAAGCTCTGGGAATTGCTAAAAATTATGTCCCTGCTTTGCTAATAGCGATTGGCAAAAGCGATCCAACCAAACCACTTTTACCTTCTTTTCGACTACCCTTCGACAAGGTGACGACTTATTTATAAATTAATATCAATAAGACTCTTTTTCAAGAGTCTTTTTTTATTAAGATATTTCAAACCAAAAAAATGTTAGTTTTCGGCTTTAATCATCATTACATCTTATTACAATTTATTTATTATTTGTTATAATAAGATATATTATCAGATAATAACTTATCATTTCACTATTTTAAACTTACTTTATTTTTTATTTTGCAACTTTTTTTCTTTTTTTGGGGGTGATGTTGGTGTTTTGATTGTTTTCTTATTTTTGTTGCATTTGATAGGTTTTTGTTTTTTTAGTGTTAAAAAAGGTTTTAAATCAAGTAATTTAATTTTAAAATACGCTTTTTTTGCGCTTTTAGGTTTTATCATCTATGCGTTTTTTGTCTTTTTTCTACAAACCGATATTTTCTTCAATTTCACAAGTTAATAAAATCAATAATAATCCCAGCAGCCAACCAAAAAATTTTATTTCTTGTTTAGTTTAAACCATTTAACTGTAATTCCCTTTTTTCGATAATTTTTTTATTCTTTTTTTATTTCAGTTAACCAATTTAACTTCATAACTGCAATTAATTCCAAACATCAAATCTTAATTTTTATAAAAATTTCTTTCTTATTCTTTTTTGGTAATGTTTTTTCTGTCAGTTTTTTTGATGTCTAAAATTTAAAATTATCATCTCATAACTAAATCAACCTTTATTCAAATTATCTGTTCAAAATTACAAAAATTAAATTTTGTGGACATAAAATTTGTTGTTTTTTTTTTTTTTGGTGTATAATATAATTAATAGTAGTTTTTTCTTTTGTTAATTTTGACTACTATGTTTTTTAATTCTTTTGTTTTTTGTTGGCTCAAAAAAACACAAACAATTATCTAAAAATCATCCCAAAATCGTTTTTTATTTGACTGTTTAACTCCTTTTGGTAAATTTCTTACAATATACACATTCAAAGTATTGATCTTTTTTACTGCTGCAAATCAAAATTATTTTCTGAATTTATATCAAATCTCATCAAACTCTTATTTTATACTCCAAATAACGATGTTAAAATAATTATCCACTATTTAAGGTCAAAAGTAGTAGCCACATTACAATAAATTTATACTTATAAATTGCATTTAGTCAAGTAAGTTTTTTTTGCTAACGTCCCTCATTGTATTTTTTTAATCTTTTTAAATATTTGTATCTTCCCCTTTTATTTTTCTTAAAATTTCTACAATCAAGTCAAAACTAGTCATCATCACTAACCAAACTATCTTAATATTTTTTGTCAAAATTAATTTATATCATTATTTAAAATTCAATTAAAGTGATTTTTATATGTTTTAATTTGGTTTTTTGTTTTATAATATAATAAATAGTAGTTATTGTTTTGGAATTGCTATTGACTTATTAAAATAAAAAAATCAAAAAGAAAGGTTTTACTTTTCATTTTTTTACTAATTTTTCTATTTAATAATTATATATCATAATGTTCTAAAAGCAAAAAAAGAAGTTTATGACAATAATGCTTGCACAAATAAACTTTAAATAACAAATTTAAGGAGAAAATTAAAAATTATGAATAAACGTAACAAGTTAAATAAAATTAACAAAAAATCGGTCTTAATTGTTATCGTTTCGTTGATGATCTTAACGCCGATCTTAGTTTTAGCCATTAATTGATTTTTAAGTCATCAAGATACAATTCAACATGGAAAAGTTTCTATCGGACTTATATTAAAAGAATCACAAATAGATACAAAAAAATTAGTTAACTCAAGTATTCCTAATCAATTCTTAAAAGATGATGATACTAGAGAATTTCAAGTCAAACACAAATTAAAATTAGTTCAAAAATTAACTTCAAATGATTTATCAAAGCTCCGTGTTAAATCAGAGCGTAAATTTGAAGTTAAAAAAGATGACACTCTCGATGATAATTTAGCTAAGTTATTTCATTCACGTCTTGTAGTTGATCAAAAAATAGTAACAGATAGTTGGGATCAAGCTTCTTTATTAAGTTTTCCTTCTTTTTCTGGCACACAAGAACAAGAACCAGAATTATCAATAATGATTTTGGTTTGTGAAAATGACCTTCCTGATGTTATTTTGCCAGAAAATGCCACTATCACAATGACTAGCACTTATACTATCACTGATCCGAACGGAAACCCACTTCCAAAACAAGACCCAATTACAATAAATACTCCGATGCCACCATTACGAATTTAAATTAATTCATAACTACAACAAGAGACTTCAATTACTAATTGATGTCTCTTTTAATTTTAGTTCTTCACTTAAACAAGTCAATCCCAAAGGCTTCCCTTTGATCCTTCTTCAACTTTTAAGTATTTTTTCCTAGTTAAGAGATGATTAACAATTTATTACAATATTTAGTAATCCTTACATTTCCGATCCTTTTTTAATTCTTATTGCAGCTGCGACATTGCATTTATTCTATTTTTGTCCCAACCGAACTAAGAATAACCAAAGACTTTTAAAAAAACAAATACAATCGATCAAATCTAGAATCGCGCTAGCTTTCATTTTTGTCAATTTAAACAGTATTGAGTCATTTTTAGTCGGTTTTTACAAAGGATCAATTAAAAACTATAAAAATAATTAAAAGTCAATAGCAAAACTAACTCCCAACAGGCTCATTTTGTTAGCCTAACTTCAAACTTTTAAATCTTTTAAAATCACTTATTTTGGCGTTTATCATTGTTGTCTTTGACAAAAAGAACGACAACCAAATTTAAATTTTTAAAAGAATAACCAAAAATTGTTTTTCTAATTTAAAAAACTATCAAACCCCTTTTTTTATCATCACAATCATAAAAAAGAAAAACAAATGTCATCAAAAATAACTTACTGCCTTCGAACGCCAACTAATGATTTTTACCAAAAAGATCACAGGTAATATCATTATAAAAGTCAAGTAGCTAAACAAAGAAACAAGGTAGCATCAAGTAAAATTCGAATAATTCAATGACTACTAAACTCCAAAAGAGACTAAAATATCATCAAGTTTTTTTATATATTAAAAAAAGAAACAATAATTCACTGCAATTAATTTATAAATCATAAGCAAACGTCCTTAGTTAGTTTTTGCCAAGAACAAAACAACTACTACCAAAGGTAAATAAAAAAATAAAACATTCAAAATCAAAACATCTTTCTAAACTCCCTTTTAACATTTTTATCATCCAAATTATTAGACACACTTTTTATCGATTTTTACAAAGATTAAAATAAAATACTTGCAAAACCCCAAAACCCAGCTAACAAAACCGCTAAAACACGTCCAGCTTGTTTGTTTTTTAAAAAAATTATTTTGTAAAGTTAACCCCCCATTAAAGCTAAGCAAATAAAACAAAGAAAGGGTAAGTGATTTGGTTTTATCAATTCTTTTTTAGTTTTTCATCCCTCATATCATCACCTTTTTTAAAACTTTTAAAAATCAATTATAACAAACTAAAAAAATAAACTATAAGGGATATTAAAAAGAATATCACATCATCAACTATCACACAAGGACAAAGGAGTAGAGCAACTTTATCGCCAAAAACTAGCCATCAAAGCACAAAAAGCGTATCGGCAATCCAACGGAAAAAAATTAGAAGCACAAAAAATAAACTAAAACAAGAAAACCACAACAAGGCATATAAAAAGAACATCTAACAAGCCCAGCAAGGGCCAAAATAACACGTTATAAAGAAAGTTAAAGAAATAAAACCCCTACCTTACTAACTAAGACAAAAAATACAACTTACCCAAAGGCAATACATCAATTATATCAAAAACCATTTTTTTCCAAATCTAAAAGAAAGGAGAAAAATCAACCTTGAAACAAGCTAAAAAAACAGTAAGTATCTTCTTTTTAAAAATCATATTAATAATTATTGCTCTTTTAATCGTTATAAAAACTGTTTTCCCTGATCCTGTGTCTAACAGTTTAAAAGCAGAGTCAACAGACCACACCCAAATCTCACCAGTTTACTACATTGAAGAATTTGATCCAACAACTAGCAACCTAGTTAAAAAAACTTTTTACCAAAAAGACGGACAAACTAATGACATAATCTTCGAATACGATAAAACCACTGGCAAGATCATAAAACAAACAAATTACAACCAGAACAAAACAATTAACTACATCTTTGAATATGACACCAATCAAAACTTTTTAGCATGGCGTCCACCGAATGAAGAAGAAATTGCAGCAACAACATCTACCTCAGTCCCATTCCAAAACACTTACAATCTGTCTGCTTCTGAATTTAACCCTTATTTACATGTTCATAGGGTCGATCAAATTCAATATCATCACAGCAGCTTGTATCAAGACTTTCAAAATAACGTCTCCCAGGCTACTAATTACTACGACTACATCAACAATTGGAAAAATAATGCCGAAATTAAACCACAAAATTACACATATGAGACATTAGATCAAATAGCACAAAAAAAACCCACCATTACTTTTTACGATATTAATGGCCAAGAGCATCATTTAACCTATTATCATCAACAGTCTTTTTTGGCGCGTTGGAATTCTTCTTCTTATTATGCACTAAATAACGATTTAAAATTTTACCCACAAAATTTATTGAGTTCCATCATCAGTAATTCATCTCAAATAATAAACCAATATCTAAGTACAAAGCCGCCTCCCGCATGCCCTTCTAATATGAAAATTGTTTATAATTCTCAAAATGGCAACAAGCAATCTTTGACCGAATTTAACCAAAACAGCAAGCCAACCAAAATAACTCAATACCAATCTGACGGAAAAACTATTGACACTATATTTCATTACAATGATGCTGGCCAAAAAATTAAAGAAACTAAGTACCGAGACAACGGAAAAACTATTTTTTCTATAACTGAATACAACCCAGAAACTGACCAACGATTAAAAAAAACTGTTTATCAATCTGACGGAATAACAATTGATTACACAATTGATTACACCTCTTTACCACCAGATGATTAAAAAAATTGTAAATAAATTCATTTTTAATACCTAAATAGGCTAGTTTTTGCAACTAGTCTTTTTTTATTTTTAAGAAAAAAAGCATTTTAAATGAATAATTTTTTTAACAACCATTCAAAACTCTATCAAAAAATTTTTTTAACACAACTTCGTAAAAAAATGAAAAAACTGTTGACCTTTTAGGAAATATTGTTGTCTTATAATATGAAAGTAATCATTGTTTTATCTTTTTTTACTCCAACTTATTGAATTTTTGTTTAAAATATAAAAAAATAATAAATAACAACAAAAAAACAACCTATTAAAAATGCGCTCAAAATACTTACATTTTTTTATAACACCCCAGTGCCAAAAAAGTAAATATTTCTTTTTAATGTTCCTTCAAACAAAAAGAAAATAGCAAATTTTCTACAATAAAGCGTAATCAATTTATTAATATATATTTTATTAATAACTTTTGCCAAAAATAAAAATAAAATGTTATAATATTAAAGAATGTTTTTTATATTGTGAAATTTAAAGTAAATTCATAAGTAATTATGAAGATAAAAAAAGTTGATAATTAAAAGGAAAATAAAAATGCAAATCATCAATACTTTAACAAATTTATTAAAAACCAATAAACAAGGAGAAAAAAAGAACTTTAAAAAATATTTTTTAAGTTTTTTTTTATTAATCGCCTTGCAAGTATCAATTTATATTATCTCGGGATTGTTAATTAAAGATTCACCACACTTAACAAAATATATTTGCCAAAAAAATGATTCAGAAAATAATGGTTTTTGGATCCAAATTTTAAATTTGGGTTTTGATGGAAAACAGGGTCTTTCTGATCAAGTTTGTGAAAAATTGAAATGGACAGTGATATTTTATTCTTTATTTTTCCCTTGTGTTTATGTTCTTGCTCCTTTTTTAATATATAAATATTTAGATAAAAAAACAGAACGACAATTACTAATTTCTTTATTTATTCTTGTAATTGTTAGTTTAGGATTTTTTATCATATTTCCGGTTGAAGTAATCACCGAATTCCAGTTTAAAAATTTAAAGCCAAAAAAAAATATAATTGATTGGATGATATCAAGCATATATAAAGCCGATAATAACAGTAGATTTAACTCCTTACCTAGTTTACATGTTGGGTTAAGTTGGTTATGCTATGTTGGTTTTCGCAAGAAACAAACCAAACCAATTCCTAAAACATTAGTTTATAGTAAATTATTTTTTTGTATTATGGTTTTTATCTCGACTTTTGCGATTAAACAACATTATATCATGGATGGAATAGTAGCAATTCTTTTAGTTGAAATAATTTTTTTTTGTGTTGGTAAGTGGATGGATAAAAGTAGACAACTCTACTTAAAACCATCAATAGCAATTAAAAAAACATTATAATATTTAAAAATTAAATACTACAAAACTTAATTGTTTTTAAAAAGGCAGTTTAGTTTTAATTATCTTATTTTTAATTCAAAAAAATACCTCAATTTCTATTCACACAATATATAAAAGTGAATGTAAAAAAATATTTTTTTAAGATATAATAATAGCCAAAGACAAAATATAAAAATAATTTAATAAATCATCGTTGGTACCAAAGAGGCCTAAAAACCAAAATAGTAAGAAAGCCTGATCAAACCCTTTTTTTAAGTAGATATGATAGGTCAGTTATTTGAAAAAATAACAAATTACAGCAACTCATAAAAGCGAGTTAAGATCAGTTAGTAGCAAAAATTAAAGAAGCAGCCCAATCAAATCGTTTCACAGATAAACCTGCATGGCCTAAGAAAAAAAGCAGATATAATACCAAAACCTACGGGCAAAAATACCAAAAAAATCTCTAAGTTCGGAGTCTAATAAAATAATATTTTTGTTTTGGTTAGTTTATTAATTGAAAAAAACAAAAATTTTAACGTAACTATCAGCGATTCTACACAACAGTACAAAACTGACAAAAAGAGTTTTTTTAGTAGTCAAAAAATTAAAACTTTATTTAGAAAAATAAGGACAGTTCACCTTTCAGGACGAAGGTTAACAACTTTTATAGAATAAAAGAAGTTAGCAAACTACTAACAAACAGTATGTAGATTTTCCAAAGAACTAAGACCCAACAAAGAAACGATAATGTAAAGGAAATAAAGCAGACCTACTGACAAGCCACAAAATAAAAAACTACAATTTAGGTGATAAAACAGCTAAGCATTTGAAGGTTTAATGTTGACAGACAAAAATCTACAAAGTTTGTAAAAAGCCGTGCGTTTCAAAACTTGCCCGCTTCGTGCAGACAGAGACGGATTGTAGTATATACAGTATGGCTCGTTTATAACAATCCCAGTTTATCTATCCATATTATAAAATCATAGTTATATAAAAAAACTACTTTACAAAAATTAATAAATTATAAAATTTCTATTTTAAAAGTATTATTCAATTTAAAATTTTTAACAAAAAGGTTTTTATAATTGTATGAATATATATAGTTATCAAAAAAAATATATAGATGTTGTTTCTAAAAAAAAGTATTATATGACTTTAATTATTACTTTTATTATTGCTTTTTTTAGTATCATAGAAAGTTGTTCTAATACAAAAAGATATTGTTTTTCACTTGGTTTATTTACCAGACAAAATACATTACTAATTGCTCTTTTTTTTCTTTTATCTTTGAATAATACATTTAGAAACTCCAAAAGTTACTCTTATATAAGTTTTATCTGTTTAATGAATTGTTTAACGGTAGTCTTTTTTTGTTTATTGGAGAAAGAAAAGATTCCTATTTTTTTGGAACACAAAATACTAACTTCAAGTTTTATCTTTTATTATTTTTTTATTGACAATAGTGTTATTAATATCCAAAAAAAATATATTGGCTTACTTTACCCTTTAATTTATTTTGTGATAATTTTTGTGATAGGAATAAGCAACCCATCAGATTTTCCTTATATAAGAATGCAATTTGTTTTTGAAGAACTAAAAAACAACCATCTCTTGCATTTCTTATTAACGATTACTTTCTTATTTACTTTAATAATGTTTTTATGTTTATGTTCTTTTATGGCTTGTTTGAAAAATAAACTGATGAAAAATAAAACTAATATAATCTACATACAAACTTATCAAAAAAGATTTTATTTGATTATTGCTTTATATATATTTTATTCTTTGGTTTATTGTTTTTTTTTGAAAACTTAAATTTTTTTAAAGAGAGGCCATCTGACTGCTGATTTTATGATACTCTTTTTAGTTTTTAATTGATTGTGAAGTGTTTATAGTTTCTAAATGTTTGATAAATTAGATAAAAAAATAAGAAAAAAAGGTTAAGAACAAAAAGAAAAATATTGTTGTCTGTATTAAAAATGCGGGAAGAAAAATCTAAACATTATTTACCATTTTAGTAGTTATTATTTGTTCTTTGTTTACAATTGCCTTTCTTAATGAAAATTACAAATTATTTTTCTAAACAAAAAAAAGAACCAATCCAATTGATGGGATGCAGTTCTAATTTTTGAAGTTGATGCACAGGTAGCAATAATGAAGAAAAAACTTTTTACTGATTTTAATTTCGAATTTAAATAAGAAAAAAATACACTCATTTAATTACTATCAACTACAAAGCAATTTTTAACCCAAATGAAATTGTACTTGAAGGTTTAATGTTAACAGACAAAAATCTGCGCAGTTTGTAAAAAAAATGTATGTTTGGCAACTTGCCCCTGCTGCGTGCAGACGAAAGTGGATTGTAATAAGTGATAGCAAAAACACAAATTCTATCACCAAAACGCAATTTATCTATCTGTATCACCTCATTGTGCCAAAATTTTATACAACTTTTAATTTTATAAAATTATTCTTTCAGGCTAACTTAAAAATTAGTCTTTTTTTATTTTAAAGATTTAAAAAATAATTCCTTTTCTATTGCTAAAAACATTTTTAAAAAAGATTCGTATATCAAAAAAATAATCATTTAAAGATTTTTTTAAAGAAACTTTGATATTTTTATTTAAAAAATAACAACATTAAAAAGTAAAAAAATACAATTAATTTTAAAATCAAAAATTAAAAAAACTTGACAACTTTTAAATTAGTAGTATAATGAAAGTGTAATTATGTGTTCTTCAAAGATGAGGTTTGATTATGAAAAAAACAACAATACAAAAATTAGTTATATCGAAAGACATATAATTATATAAAGATAAAAAAGTATTTAATTTTTTTAATATTGCAAATCTATGAAAAAGAGGTGTTAATTAATTGAAGTTATTATCTATTTTTAAAAAAAATTACAAAAAGTAAAGTATAGCATAGAAATTTTAGAACAAATTAAATAATGTATGACTGCCAAAAAATGCATCAAATAATTAAAAGGAGGCAAAAATAATGATAGATATTATTAGTATGTTAAAGTTAAAACGATTTTTAAATACCTTATTGGGATTTATGATTGTTTTTGGAGTGATTTTTCTTTTTGTTAGAGCTTATTTAAAAACTAAAAAAGTAGAAACAAAAAGATTCAAAATTATCAAAACTATTGATGACGTTAAAATTGCTATGTTACATTGTAAAGATGATATGTTAAAACAAGCAATTTCCATTAGAATTAAAACCATTTTAAAAAGAATTAATGATTTTACCGTAAACACACTTGTAGCTGGTGAATTTTGGTCTTTTTTGTTAATAGGAACTTTTAGCAATAGACAATATAATTTAATCAATAACGAATTAGAAGAACATTTAGAAACATTAGCCAAAATACAAGTTCAATTACCAAAACCAATTATATAAAAAATAGAAAAAAATAAATATCAAAAATATTAACGAACACCTAAAATAAAAAGAAAGTTAACATATAAAATTTTTAATTATGACTATCTTTATTAAATGGTGCTATTTTAGTTTTAAGTTTAATTACCTATTTACATCAAATTAAAAAAATGTTTAAAATTACTAATAAAGTAAAACAAAATTTTGTTATTTTATTTACTTTGATTTTTATAGGTATTTTGTTGCAAGTATTTTTATTTTTAGGTAATAAATCATTTGTTTTTTCTACCAAAACAGCGATATTAATACTTGCAATATTTTTATTGTTCAGTATTTTAGAATTTATTTTGACTGCTTTTATATGGATAATTGTTCTAGATAAATTAAATCAATATGTAAAACAAAAATTACTTAAAAAAATATGCATCTTTATTAGTTGTGTTAATGTCTGGGAGTTTTATTTCGCTATTTTTTTGCCATTTTTAAAATAATGAAACTTATTTTATAAAGTATAATAGTTAGTAAAAAAGATAAAATAATTTTTTTATTGCACAATAAACTTATATTAATTGCAAACCACATTTCCCGAGGTTAAAAAAAAGGTCTTTATTTGCTTTTGTTAGATTTTTTTAGCGACATTAGTTAATTAAAATGTTAAAATAAAAGATAGTTATTATTAAAGAATTTTTATCAAGTTTAATTTTCTTTTTGAACTAACTATTTTTTTATTTTTGACATATTTTGTCATCTATGCTTTATTTTTTGTCAAAATCAGGAAACATCTTCCTTTAATTAACCTTAAGAAAGGGTTTTCTTACTTTATGAATATTACAATTATTGGTGCCGGAGCTTGGGGTGCTACTTTAGCGCAAGTTTTGACAGATAACAAGAATCAAGTTTTAGTTTATGATATTAACGAAACTTATCTTAAACGCATTAAACAAGGTAAACATTCTATTTTTGATGCTCCCTTGACTAATGTTAAAGCTGTTTCTGACCTTAAAGAGGCTTTGTTACATTCAGATTTATTAATTTTAGCAGTTCCCCTCAAAGTCATGCGACAAGTCTTGCAACAAATATCTTTATTGGTTAAAACCCCCAAAGCTTTTGTCAACGTTTCAAAAGGGCTTGAACCATTAACTTTTTTGCGTGTTTCCCAAATTGTTGCACAAGTTATTCCAGCTCCTCTTTTAAAAAATTTTGCCTCTTTGATGGGTCCATCTCATGCCGAAGAGGTGATTTTAAGAAAATTAACCCTTCTTACTGTTGCCTCCGAAAATGCTTCTTTTGCTGTCGAAATACAAAAAATATTTTCTAACCCGCATTATTTCAAAGTGTATACCTCTTCTGATTTAGTTGGTAACGAAATTTGTAGTTTTTTTAAAAATGTTTTAGCCTTAATTAATGGTATTTTAGTCGCCAAAGAAAAAGGCATTAATTCTCAAGCTGCCTTGATGAGCCGCGGTATTTTAGAAATGTCACGTTTAGTTGCTTTTTATCAAGGCAATCCGCAAACAGTTTTAGGGCTTCCTGGGTTAGGAGATTTAATTGTGACGGCTTTTAGCTCTTATTCAAGGAATTTTAACGCCGGGAAAAAAATTGGACAAGGACTTACTTATCAGCAAATTATTGCCGCATCTAGTCAAACTATTGAAGGTTTTCAAACCCTGCAAGCATTATATGATTTACAATTAAAAAATCATCTTGATTTGCCCTTAATTGAGGCAGCTTATCAATTAATTTTTAAATTAAAGTCTTTTGAACTTGTGATAAATGAGTTAATGCAACGACCTTTTAAAAATGATTGTTAAAAAAAATTAAAAAACGCATAAATGATAAAATAATTGTTTGTTTTTTACTTGTAAATGTTTTTTTTGATGTTATAATAAATACGTAATTTAAAAGAAAGGAAGGAAAAAAATGAGCAAATTAGAGTTTTTAAGAAGATTAGCTGAAAGTCACGGCGTTAGTCAAAAAGAAGCTGACAGATTTTTAAGTAGTTTTGTTGAAGTATTGTCTCAAAGTCTTCAATCATTTGAAGAAGATGAAAAAGTTACTTTAACTGGTTTTGGCACTTTCGAAGTGAAACGAAGAAACGCTCGTCAAGGTAAAAACCCAAGAACCGGCAAAAATATTGATATTCCAGCTAAAACAGTTCCCGTTTTTAAATTTAGCAAAAGTTTTAAAGATGTTTTTGTTTCTTAAAAACATTAATCGTTAATTTTTGAATATCTTTTCGACAAAAAACAAACTTTTTAGTTTGTTTTTTGTCATTATATTACCTTACCTTTTTTATCCATTTGAGGCAAATTTTGTTCTTTTAGAAAGTAGGCGATCGTTACAGTGAAAACTTTTCCAAAAAATTATTTAATCGGGCAAAGAGCAAGAGTTGAAAACGAAAAAGAAATTGCAGTCATTACCCGAATTGATTTTGAACGAGGTTTTATTTATTTATTGTTTAAACGTATGCGCGAAGAAAAATACCCTTTTCCACAAGCTTTAGAACAAAACTTAATTAAACCAATCATATCTAAAACACATAAAAAATATTGAATTTAGTAGTATAAGAAATTAATTTATTTTTTTGATTTTTTTAACTATAAAAAGGAAAATAATATGTTTATTCCACAGAAATTAAAAAAAATATTTTTTTGTAATCATTTTAAAAGATCTAATATTGTTTTCCTTTTTTTAATGTTGGCTATTTCTTTAATGATTTTGGTTTTCTTTAATGATTTTAAAAAAGCAACGGACAAAGATGTAAATTATTTTGTTTTATGTAAATATGAACCTCCTGAATTCGTTGAAGGTGGAATTTTAGATTATAGTAAACATGGTTTTTTCCCAGGACATAATACTTTGGTTAAAATGATCTTTTATTTTACTTATCAAAGTAATTTATTCGTTTTAATCATCTATGCTTTGTTTTTCACCAAAACCCGTCAAAAAAAATGGTATCATTATGCCATTTTTACTTGTTTAATTAGTATTTCGATGACAGGGTTAATTTATCATATCGTTATTGATAAATTTGCACATTTTAAAAAATTTGATTTCAAAAACTCTTATATTATTTCTCATTTACAACACACCCTTATTCCTTTAACTTATTTATATTTTTATTTTTTTGTTAACAATTTTGCTATTTCTTATAAAAAAATATGGGTAGGATGGTTGCACGCTTTAGCTTATATGGTTTTTTTTAGTTTATTTTCTTTTTTTATGATGCAACCGTATTGGAAAAACCTGTCACCAGGCCAACGAATTATCAATAGTCAAAAAGACGCTGAACAAAGAGATCCTTTTAAAATATTTCCTTATACTTTTTTTTCGCCTTTGAGTGAAGATCAAATTATACCGCCAGAAAATTTAGGAAAAAAACAATATTGTTTTGTTTATGTCGGTTATAAGTATGTTTTTAGATTATATTCGCTGCTTTTTGTCATTATTGCTTTGATGACTTATATTCTTTTATGGATCAAAAAAAGAATGCTCTATCAAACAAAAAAATTGATCAAATTCACAAGCAAGGCATAACTTTTTCATTTTTAACTTTTTTTTGATATAATATTATTATGTAAGGAGGATAAAATAACATGCGTGATTTAGTAAAATTAGTTTGTACCGAGTGTAAAAGACAAAATTATCATACCGACAAAAATAAGAAAAAAACTCTTAGTCGCTTAGAATTAAAAAAATATTGCCCTTTTTCCAAAACACACACTTTACATCGTGAAAAAAAATAAACTTTCGTCTTTTTTTAATGTTTGAAGTTAAATCAAAAACAAGGGAAATATATTTTTTATGTTTGAACAAAATAGAAAAAATTTTATTGACAAAATGAAACCAAATACTGTGGCTTTATTTTATTCTGGTAAAACCATCATTAAAAGTGCTGATCAAACTTTTCCTTTTGAAGTAAATCGTAATTTTTATTATTTAACTGGTATTAACCAACCTAATGTTATTTTATTGTTAACAAAAAACGCTCATCATTGTCAAACTTTTTTGTTTTTGGAGGAAAGCGATCCACAAAAAGTTTTGTGGGATGGCGATCTTTTAAGTTTTTCTGCTGCCTCTCAAATGGCTAAAATCGCTTTAACTAATGTTAAAAAAATTCAATTTTTTCATTCCTTTTTATTTCAAATGATCAATCCTTTAAGAAATTCTGCTAACTTTGATATAGATGGTTTTTATTTTGATTTATCAAGACAAAATCAGGCACAACAAGCTAACAGTTGGGCTTTAACTTTTTGTCAAAAACTTCTTTCTTCATATCCTTTTTTAAAAATATATAACAGCTCACTTTTTTTCATGTCTTTGCGGCAAGCTAAAAGTGTTTATGAAGTTAACAACATCAAAAAAGCTATATCTATTAACTGTCAAGCTCTGCATAAAGTAATAACTTCACTTAAACCTTTGATGTATGAAAACCAGATAACAGCTATTTTTCATGGTTTTTTAGAGGCGAATCAAACCAAACCATCTTTCGATTCCATTACTGCTTCAGGCAAAAATGCTTTAATTTTGCATTATAATCGCAACAATTCGCAATTAATGCCAAATGAGCTTTTATTAATTGATGCAGGGGTTACTTATAATCACTATTCTTCTGATATCACTCGTTGTTATCCAATTAGTGGTGTTTTTACCACTTTACAAAAACAAATTTATAATTTAGTTTTAAAAGCGAATAAAGAAATTATTGCCTGGGTCAAACCAGAACATACTTTTACTCAATTAAATCATTATGGCAAAACCATTTTAGCAAAAGGGTTAAAAGAATTAGGCCTTTTAGAAGATGTTGCTAATATTGACCAATATTGTTATCATGGATTAGGACATCATTTGGGTTTAGATATTCATGATGTTTGTAATTATTCTGATATTATCGGTGAAAATAGTGTTATTACTGTCGAACCTGGTCTATATTTCAAACAATTTAATATTGGTATTAGAATCGAAGATAATCTTTTAATTACCAAAGATGGAGCAATTAATTTATCGCACCAAATCCCTAAAGAGATTACAGAAATACAAGCTTTAATGAAATAATTTTAAAGCATTCTTTTGGGCCCTGTAGCCAAGTGGTAAGGCATGGCTCTGCAAAAGCTTGATCATCGGTTCAAATCCGTTCAGGGCCTCCATTTTAATTTTTAGGTTTTTGTTATTTTAATTTGAAACTTAATCAAACATTAAAAAATTTTTTGCAAGTTCAAAAAGGAATTCGATCAGGAGTAGTACTCAAGTGGCCATAAGAGGCGTCCCTGCTAAGGACGTAGTCCGAGAAATCGGTGCAAGGGTTCGAATCCCTTCTGCTCCGCCATTATTAATTTAACTAAACTTTTTTATTCATTTAAAATATGTTAATATCGTAAATATAAAAATAATTTTTAGTTTATTATATTTTCTAAATTGAATTCATATTTTTTTAAACTCTTAAAAAAATAAATATTTTAACAAATTATTGTTTGACCTTGTTTTTTTAAATATTTATTTTTTTATTCTTTTATCCACAATTTTTTGTTTTTCAAAATAGTTATATCCAAAAAAATAACTGTATAAAGGTCATGTCAAAATGAAAACACTCAAACGAGTTCAAAAAGTTACCTCACGTTTAGCTGATTTTGGTAAATGGTATACAGATATTTGTTTAAAAGCAGAATTAATAGCCTATTCCGATGTCAAAGGTTTTATCATTTATTTACCTTATGGTTATGCTTTGTGGGAAAATATCCAAAAATATTTGAATGATAATTTGCAAAAAACCGGTCATCAAAATGTTTATTTCCCTTTGGTTTTTTCTGAAAAACTTTTTCAAAAAGAAAAAGACCATATTCAAGGTTTTTCTCCGGAAGTGGCTGTCATTTCGTCTGTTGGTCAGAGGCAATTATCTGAAAAATTAATTATTCGTCCGACTTCTGAAGTTTTATTTTCGCAATATTATGCTAAAAATATCAGTTCTTATCGCCATTTGCCGAAATTATACAATCAATGGTGTAATGTTGTTCGTTGGGAAAAAACAACCAAACCCTTTTTGCGTGGTAAAGAATTTTTATGGCAAGAAGGACATACCATTCATGCAACCGAACAAGAGGCCATCAATCAAACCTTATCCATAATTAAACTTTATCAAAAATTAGGTAAAGAATTATTGGCCTTGCCTTTTGTTTGCGGTCGAAAGACCGAAAAAGAAAAATTTGCCGGCGCTTTAGTAACTTATTCTTTAGAAGCTTTAATGTATGATGGTCAAGCTTTGCAAGCCGGAACTTCACATTATTTAGGAACTAATTTTGCTAAATCCTTTCAAATCCAATTTCAAGATAAAGATCTTCAAAAGCAATACGTTCATCAAACTTCTTGGGGTGTTTCGACTCGTCTGATAGGTGCTTTAATTATGGTTCATAGCGATGATGAAGGTTTAAATTTCCCTCCCTATGTTGCTCCTATGCAAATCGTTATTATTCCTTTGCAACCGCAAGATAAATTAGTACGAGTCACTGCCAAAAAGCTATTTGACACTTTAAAAGAAAACTATCGCATTCATTTAGATTTGCAAGATAAGACTCCGGGTTGGAAATTTAGCCAATATGAACTTAAAGGTGTCCCTTTGAGAATTGAAATTGGCAAACGTGATTTAGCCCAAGATGAAGTCACTGTTTTTCAAAGATATAATTTTAGCAAGCAAAACTTTAAAATTACAACTTTAAAACAACAAATTCCTGTATTGTTAAAAACAATTCATAACAATATGTACGAACGGGCATTAAAACATTTAGAAGCTAATCAAAAGCAAGCCACCACTTATGAGAAATTCAAACAACACCTACAAAAAGGTGGGTATGTGGCAATGAGCATTGCAGGCACTGAGGCTGAGTTGCAAATTAAAGAAGAAACAGGTGCAACTGCAAGAATTATTTTAGATACTCCTTTAATTACTACTAGTTGTCCTGTGACCAATCAAAAAGCATTACATACTGTTTTATTTGCTAAAGCTTATTAAAATGAAGCATTAGAAAATATAATTAATATTATCGAAACACCAACAATTATTTTCTTTTGTAATTAATTAGTTATTATTAGTTTTTGCGCTATTGACAATTGATGATAAAAAAGTTATAATTAAAAAAGTGTGTATAAATAGAAAAGAGGTTTTTTATGAAACGAACATATCAACCTAGCAAAATCAAAAGAAAAAGAACTCATGGTTTTAGAGCTAGAATGGCTACTTCAGGCGGATGTAAAGTGCTTGCCCGCAGAAGAGCCAAAGGTAGAGTGAGATTAACTGTTTAATCATTAAGTTTTGTTAAGCAGATCCTCATTCCACCATTTTTTTTAGTTAAAAAGAGTTTTACTTGTTATTGCTTTGTTTTTAACGAATTATTTTATTGTTTTGCATGCAAAAAAATTTCTGTTTTAGGATCATTAAGCAAATGAAAAGAAAATACATTCTTAAAAAAGAAAGTGAAGTGACAACCGTTTTCCGATCTAAAAAAAGATGCGGTAACACTTGCTTTATGATTTATTGTTTGCAACAAAATATTAGCCCTCATTTTAAATTTGCTTTGAGTATTGGTAAAAAGTATGGCAAAGCTCATCAAAGGAACTTAATCAAAAGGCGTTTAAGAGCTATTATTAGTAATTACGCTTCTAGTTTAAATCAAAATATGTTTTTTGTGATTGTAATTAGACCGCCAGCTCAAAGTTTGACTTTTCAAGAATTAAAAGCTTTATTTGTTAAATTTGCTTTTAAAATTCATTTATTACCAACAAATAATCAAAATAAAGGGATTAATTAAAAATGTATGAAAAATAGTGCTTTGAAAAAAAATTTATTTTTTTTTGCTGTGATTTCATTAGTATTAGTTTGGATGTTGTGGCCACCAAAACCAATTCAAATAGATATTTTAAAACAAGTATCTATTAAAGAAAATGAAGGAAATGAAGAAAAAAATTTTGTTGTTTATGTGCTTGATAAAAATTTTCAAGACATTAAGGTAAACACAAAAGAAGGTTATAATAAATGGCTGGAAGAAAAACGCACTGAAAAACTTTTTTTCGGTTTATTAAAAAAAAAGGAACTAATTGAACCAGAATCTCTTCCTGAACTAATTAAATTACCTTTTGTTTTTAAAAATAATTCTTCAACAGACGAACAAAAAATTAAAATTGTTCAAGATTTACTGACAGTTCCAGCTGGCACTAATATCGAATATATTAAAGAAAAAAAATATCAAAAATTAGTAGATGATTTAGAAATTCGAAATAATAAAGAATTGAACATTGAATTAAATAAAAAGGACCAAACCGCTATTGAAAAACTTAAAAAAACTTCTTCTGATAAAGCTTTAGAATTAGAAATTCCAGTAGTTGAAGGTCAAAAAATTCCTTTATTTGTCAATAATGCTTATAGTCCAGTACAATGGCCTAAATATCTTGATTGGAGTTTTTTTGGTTATTTATGGAATGTTTTAATTATTTCAATTAGCTCTTTTTTATATATATTTTCAACCTTTTTCACTTCTTCTTCTGGATTTTTTTTAGGCAATTTAGGATTAGGTGTTATTTTGACTACTATTTTTATTCGAACCCTTACCTGGCCAATTTATACTAAAACTAGTACTTTTAGTATGAATATAAATTTAATTCAACCTGAAATTGAAAAAGTTAAACAAAAATATGCTTTAAATAAAGATCCTGCTTCTGCTCAAAAAATGCAGTTAGAAATTTTAAAAGTTTATCGCAAAAATAATTTTAGTTTTTGGGGTTTTTTACTTTCTTTTTTACAATTACCTTTATTTATCGCCATTAACCAAACTCTAACTCGTTTTATTATTCCTGGTGGTATTTTTAAAACTGATATTTTAATTGAAAAAAAATTTTTAGGTTTTATTAGTTTAAATCCTGCAAAAGAAAAAGATCCTTTAGTTCTTTTTTTGTTGTCTTTTTTAGTTGGTATTACGATGTTTATTTTAAATAAAATTAGTTTTAAAAAACCTGATTATTTAAAACCATCTACCCATCATTTAACTTCAGAACAAAAAATGAAAGCCAAACAATCAGAAAAAACGATGAAAATAGTAAGTTTTGTTATGATTGGAATGATGGTTTTTTTCTCTTCTTCTAACTCGATTTTGTCTTTATATTGGATTGTAGGAAACACTTATACTATTTTTCAAACTTTAATTACTAGAAAACACATGGAACAAAAATATCTTGCATTAAAAAACAATGCGCTTTAATTTTTGCGCTTCAACTTAATAAAGAAAATTTAATTTTTTTGATTGATAATTTAAATATCAAAAAAACTCATAAAGTTGGCACTAGCCTAAAAAACACAACTACTTTTAAAACAAAAAATTAAGCTAAATTTTTTATTAAAAATAAACAGTTTAGCTTTTTTTAAACCGTATAAAAAGAAAAAAATGCGTTCAATCCAAAATAAGCTTCATTAAAAATTGTAAATATTTAAAAACATATAAGAAAAATATTAGTATCTATTTTAAGGTTATATGATATAATCATTTTTTTATTTATTTTTTCATATGATACTTTAAAATAGATTTTATAATTATTTAACTTTAGAAGGTTTGAAAGAAAAAAGAATTAAAATCTTAAAATGAGAATAACAAAAAACTTAGAAAGCAAAATTAAAATATAAAGCTCAAGTAAAATATTTTTTTAACTAACCAAAAAAAAGTTTCATTTATTGACTTTTTTCAAAATATTTTGCTTTAAATTTAAAATTTATGTTATAATAGTTGAGTTATATTATAATTATTTGCATTTTTTTAGATTTAAAAACTTTTTGGGATAAAAAAATACTTTTGTTAAATTAATAAAAAGGTTTGTTTTTTTGAATTATCTATGCTATAATATTTTAGGTAAATTGAATTATAGTTTATGATAATTTTAATTTTGGAGGGATAGCGAAGTGGTTAAACGCAGCAGTCTGTAAAACTGTTCCGTAAGGTACGGTGGTTCGAATCCATCTCCCTTCACCATTAAACTTTTTTGATCTTTGAAAACTGAAGATGATACTTATTAATTTTTTAATTTAATTAAAATTTTTTCAATCAACTAGTTTGGTTGTAAAAAATACAAACATACGAAGAGTTTGATCCTGGCTCAGGATTAACGCTGGCGGCATGCCTAATACATGCAAGTCGAACGGAAGTTTAAGCAATTAAACTTTAGTGGCGAACGGGTGAGTAACGCGTAAGCAATCTGCCCCTAAGACGAGGATAACAGTTGGAAACGACTGCTAAGACTGGATAGGAGATAAGAAGGCATCTTTTTATTTTTAAAAGACCTAGCAATAGGTATGCTTAGGGAAGAGCTTGCGTCACATTAGTTAGTTGGTGGGGTAATGGCCTACCAAGACGATGATGTGTAGCCGGGCTGAGAGGTCGAACGGCCACATTGGGACTGAGACACGGCCCAAACTCCTACGGGAGGCAGCAGTAAGGAATTTTCGGCAATGGAGGAAACTCTGACCGAGCAATGCCGCGTGAACGATGAAGTATTTCGGTACGTAAAGTTCTTTTATTAGGGAAGAAAAGATGGTGGAAAAACCATTATGACGGTACCTAATGAATAAGCCCCGGCTAACTATGTGCCAGCAGCCGCGGTAATACATAGGGGGCAAGCGTTATCCGGAATTATTGGGCGTAAAGGGTGCGTAGGCGGTTAAATAAGTTTATGGTCTAAGTGCAACGCTCAACGTTGTGATGCTATAAAAACTGTTTAGCTAGAGTTGGATAGAGGCAAGTGGAATTCCGTGTGTAGTGGTAAAATGCGTAAATATACGGAGGAACACCAGAAGCGAAGGCGGCTTGCTGGGTCTTAACTGACGCTGAGGCACGAAAGCGTGGGGAGCAAACAGGATTAGATACCCTGGTAGTCCACGCCCTAAACGATGAGTACTAAACGTTGGATAAAACCAGTGTTGAAGTTAACACATTAAGTACTCCGCCTGAGTAGTACGTACGCAAGTATGAAACTTAAAGGAATTGACGGGACTCCGCACAAGCGGTGGATCATGTTGTTTAATTCGAAGGTACCCGAAAAACCTCACCAGGTCTTGACATGCTTTTGCAAAGCTGTAGAAATACAGTGGAGGTTATCAGAAGCACAGGTGGTGCATGGTTGTCGTCAGCTCGTGTCGTGAGATGTTGGGTTAAGTCCCGCAACGAGCGCAACCCTTGTTGTTAATTGCCATCATTAAGTTGGGGACTTTAGCAAGACTGCCAATGATAAATTGGAGGAAGGTGGGGACGACGTCAAATCATCATGCCCCTTATGACCTGGGCTACAAACGTGATACAATGGCTGTTACAAAGGGTAGCTAAAGCGTAAGCTTCTGGCGAATCTCAAAAAAGCAGTCTCAGTTCGGATTGAAGTCTGCAACTCGACTTCATGAAGTTGGAATCGCTAGTAATCGCGAATCAGCATGTCGCGGTGAATACGTTCTCGGGGTTTGTACACACCGCCCGTCAAACCACGAAAGTTGGCAATACCCAAAGCCGGTGGCCTAACTTGAGCAATCAAGAAGGAGCCGTCTAAGGTAGGGTTGATGATTGGGGTTAAGTCGTAACAAGGTATCCCTACCGGAAGGTGGGGATGGATCACCTCCTTTCTAAGGATAAAGTTATCATCTTCAGTTTTGAGAGACTTAAGAAAGTTTTTCATTTTTTAAGATTCGGGCCTATAGCTCAGCTGGTTAGAGCACACGCCTGATAAGCGTGAGGTCGGTGGTTCAAGTCCATTTAGGCCCACCAAAATAGGTCACATCTTAAAAAGCTCTTTGAAAAGTAGATAAACAAAGGTTAGAAAATTAAAGGAACTAAGGGCGCACAGTGGATGCCTTGGCACTAAGAGCCGATGAAGGACGCAATTAACGGCGATACGCCACGGGGAGCTGTAAATAAGTGGAGATCCGTGGATTTCCGAATGGGACAACCCGTTGCATTGAAGATGCATCATCCTTGAAAAAGGAAGGAAACGCAGTGAACTGAAATATCTAAGTAACTGTAGGAAAAGAAAGTAATAACGATTCTGGTAGTAGTGACGAGCGAACCCGGAAGAGCCTGATGCTATTTCTAGTTACCAAGTTTTTGTCAAGTAGAAGCTTTTGGAAAGAAGCACCATAGAAGGTGACAGTCCTGTAAACGTAAGCAAAGACCTAGAGCATCGATAAGTACGGCGAGACACGAGAAATCTTGTCGGAAGATGGGAGGACCATCTCCTAAGGCTAAATACTACTTAGTGACCGATAGTGAACTAGTACCGTGAGGGAAAGGTGAAAAGAACCCCGAAAGGGGAGTGAAATAGATCCTGAAACTGTGTGCCTACAATTAGTCAAAGCTCGTTAATGAGTGATGGCTTGCCTTTTGCAGAATGAACCGGCGAGTTATGATATGGAGCAAGGTTAAGTTTGAAGGAACGGAGCCGCAGCGAAAGCGAGTCTTAATAGGGCGTTAAGTTGCATGTCATAGACCCGAAACTGAAGTGAGCTAGCCATGAGCAGGTTGAAATTTAGGTAAAACTAAATGGAGGACCGAACCAGGACACGTTGAAAAGTGTTTGGATGACTTGTGGCTAGAGGTGAAATTCCAATCGAACTCAGAGATAGCTGGTTCTCCCCGAAATAGCTTTAGGGCTAGCGTTGATTTGGTTATTTGGTGAAGGTAGAGCACTGAATGAGTAAGGGCTCCACCTCGGGGTACCGAACTCAATCAAACTCCGAATGTTATCAAATAAAATCAGCAGTCAGACTGTGGGTGATAAGGTCCATGGTCAAAAGGGAAAGAGCCCAGACCGTCAGCTAAGGTCCCCAAATTGATGTTAAGTGGCAAAGGAAGTGAAGACGTTTAAACAACTAGGAGGTTGGCTTAGAAGCAGCCATCCTTTAAAGAGTGCGTAATAGCTCACTAGTCGAATGACTCTGCGCCGAAAATGTATCGGGGCTAAAACATCATACCGAAGCTACGGATTAAAATAACTTTCGAGTTATTTAAATGGTAGGGGAAGCGTTCTGACATCAGTGAAGCCATAGCGGAAGCAGTGGTGGAGAGGTCAGAAGTGAGAATGCCGGTGTAAGTAACGAAAAGATAGGTGAGAATCCTATCCGTCAAAAACCCAAGGTTTCCAGGGCCAGGTTCGTCCTCCCTGGGTTAGTCGGGTCCTAAGGTGAGAAAGAAATTTGTAGCCGATGGCAAGCAGGCTGAGATTCCTGCACTAGTTAATCAACTGATGGAGGGACAAAGTAGGCTAGACACACCCCTTATTGGATTGGGGTAGAAAAACTAAGTCTGAGAAGATAGGCAAATCCGTTTTCTTGTTTAAAGATAAGGTTTGAAAGTAAAGTGATTGACGTCAGACTTTCAAGAAAAGCTTCTAGGGCTAATTGATTAACTACCCGTACCGTAAACCGACACAGGTGGGAAGGTAGAGTATACTAAGACGCGCGAGCAAACTCTTGTTAAGGAACTCGGCAAAATGACTCCGTAACTTCGGGATAAGGAGAGCTTTTATTAAAACTAAAAGCCGCAGAGAATAGGCCCAAGCGACTGTTTATCAAAAACATAGGTCTCTGCTAAACCGTAAGGTGATGTATAGGGGCTGATGCCTGCCCGGTGCTGGAAGATTAAAAGGAAATGTCAGGAAACGAAGCATTGAATTGAAGTCCCAGTAAACGGCGGCCGTAACTATAACGGTCCTAAGGTAGCGAAATTCCTTGTCGGGTAAGTTCCGACCCGCACGAAAGGCATAACGATTTGGGCGCTGTCTCAACAAGAGCCTCGGTGAAATCAAATTACCGGTGAAAATGCCGGTTACCCGCGACAGGACGAAAAGACCCCATGGAGCTTTACTGCAACTTAATATTGAAATTGAAAATAATATGTACAGGATAGGTGGGAGACTGTGAACAAAAGACGCTAGTTTTTTGGGAGTCAACCTTGGGATACCACCCTTGTTATTTTTATTTTCTAACCTGTGCAAGTGGATTGCAAGGGACAGTGTTTGGTGGGCAGTTTGACTGGGGCGGTCGCCTCCTAAAGAGTAACGGAGGCGTTCGAAGGTTCCCTCAAAATGGTTGGAAATCATTTGTAGAGCATAAAGGCATAAGGGAGCTTGACTGCGAGACTTACAAGTCGAGCAGGGACGAAAGTCGGACTTAGTGATCTTACGGTACCGAATGGAAGGGCCGTGACTCAACGGATAAAAGCTACCCTGGGGATAACAGGCTTATCGCTTCCAAGCGTTCACAGCGACGAAGCGGTTTGGCACCTCGATGTCGGCTCATCACATCCTGGAGCTGGAGAAGGTTCCAAGGGTTGGGCTGTTCGCCCATTAAAGTGATACGCGAGCTGGGTTCAGAACGTCGTGAGACAGTTCGGTCTCTATCCGTCGTGGGCGTTGGAAATTTGAAAGGAACTGTCCCTAGTATGAGAAGACCGGGATGGATATACCGCTGGTGTTTCAGTTGGTCCGCCAGGGCCACAGCTGAGTAGCTATGTATAGAAGGGATAAACACTGAAAGCATCTAAGTGTGAAGCCTCCCTTAAGATGAGATTTCCCTATGAGATCCCTGAAAGACGATCAGGTTGATAGGCTAGAGGTGTAAGAAGAGTGATCTTTTCAGCTGACTAGTACTAATAGATCCATTGACTTTAATTTTTTAACCCGTTTATCTAGTTTTGAGAGAAATATCCTTGGTGCATAAAACTAAGGGGCAACACCTGTTCCCATCCCGAACACAGCAGTTAAGTCCTTAGTACCGACAATAGTTCTTACGAGCGAAGATAGGGAGTGCCAAGGTTTGCTTTAGAAAAAAAAGAATAAAAAAAAGAGGATTAGCTCAGCTGGGAGAGCGTCTGCCTTACAAGCAGAATGTCGGGGGTTCGAATCCCTCATCCTCTACCATAAAAAATAAAAGCCTACGTAGCTCAGTTGGTTAGAGCATCTGACTGTTAATCAGAGGGTCCTAGGTTCGAGTCCTAGCGTGGGCGCCATTTTTTTATTTAACATGAGAATCATTTTTTAAATTAGTATTTATTTCCAAAATATTTGAAGTTGACGATGATTATTAATTATTTTTGTAATAATTTTTTTATTTTTGAAAATATAATTTTAAATTGATTTTTTCATTAAATATCGTTTCAATTCCAAAATAATTAAAAAATTCAAATAAGCTAGTTTGTTGAAAACAATTCACTAGCTTTTTATTTTTATATAGTCTTTTACTAAAAAATAAAAAAATAAAAAAACAAGAATCAAATACAATACATCCCCAAACAATTCAAAGGAGCACATCAAAAGTGTTAAAAAAAGTTTTTGAAACTACTGATTTAAAAAATCCTTTTCAAGTAGAAATAGGTACTTATGCTAGAAATGTGGATGCTTCTGTTTTAGTTCGTTTTAAAGATACAGTAGTTTTATCGGCTACTGTTTTTAGTGATAAGAAAAATAATTTTGATTTTTTGCCGCTAACTGTTATTTATCAAGAAAAATTTTATGCTGCTGGTAAAATTCCTGGCAGTTTTTTAAGAAGAGAAGGACGCTCAACAGATCATGAAATTTTAGCCTCCCGCTTAATTGACCGATCTTTAAGACCTTTGTTTCCAGAAAATTTCAAACAAGAAATTCAAGTAATTAATACCGTTTTAAGTTCCGACCCTGATTTTAAAAGCGAAATAGCTTCTATTCTTGGAAGTTCTTTATCGTTGCTTATTTCAGAAATTCCTTTTTTTGATGCTGTTGCTGGAGCTTACGTTGCTCGCATTCAAGATCAATTCATTCTTAATCCTACTTTTGAACAATTAAATCATTCATCACTACATTTGTTAGTAACAGGAACAAAAAGTAATGTCGTGATGATCGAAGCTCATGCTAATGAAGTTTCAGAAGAAATTTTTTTAGAGGCGATTGAATTTGGTCATCAACATATTAAAATATTATGTTTGTTTCAAGAACAAATTCAAAAAGAAATTGGCAAAACCAAAAAAAAAGTTAATCATGATTCATTTGATTTAACTTTAGAAACATCTTTTAATGAACAATATCGAACAAAAATCATTGAAGCTATTTTACACCTTGCTGATCAACCAAAAAGTAATTATTTACAACTTCTAAAAGAACAAATTTTTGAACAAGCCAGCAAAAAAAACTTTTTCAAAACAATTGAAGAAAATACTTTTATTGATTTAGAAGCAAAAAAAAACTATTTGCAAACTATCGAAATTTTATTTCAAAAATTATTTAAACAAGAAATTAGAAACTTAATTATTCAAGATAAAAAAAGACCCGACAAAAGAGGTTTAGAAGAAATTAGAAACCTTGAATCTCAAATTGATTTACTCCCAAGAACCCATGGATCTGCTTTGTTTACTCGCGGTCAAACCCAAAGTTTAGCTGTAGTTACTCTAGGTTCTGTCTCCGAAAGTAAAATTATTGATGGTTTAAACGATGAACAAAACAAACGTTTTATGTTGCATTATAATTTCCCTCCTTTCGCGGTTGGCGCTGTTGGTCGTTATATTGCACCTAGTAGAAGGGAAATTGGTCATGGTAATTTAGGCGAAAAAGCAATTGTTCCACTTTTGCCTGAAGAAAACGATTTCCCCTATACTATTAGAGTAGTTTCAGAAATTTTAGAATCAAACGGTTCTTCTTCTCAGGCTAGTATTTGTGCTACTTCTATGGCTCTAATGGCAGCTGGCGTTCCTTTGAAAAAAGCGGTTTCAGGAATTGCTATGGGTTTGTTTATGGATTCTGAAACTAAAGAATACGTTATTTTAAGCGATATCCAAGGATTAGAAGATCATATAGGTGATATGGATTTAAAAATTGCTGGCAGCAAAGATGGTATTACTGCTTTACAAATGGATCTTAAAATTCAAGGAGTGTCGCAAGAAATTTTAAAACAAACTTTTTTGCAAGCTAAAAAAGGTAGATTATACATCTTAGAACATATGAATAAAGTTATTGACACTCCACGCCAAGAAATGTCAAAATATGCTCCTAAAGTACAAATGATCCAAATCAAACCAGAAAAAATACGCGATATTATTGGTTCTGGTGGTAAAATTATTAACCAAATTATTGAAGCCCATGATGGAGTCAAAATTGACATCGAACAAGATGGACGTGTTTTTGTCATGCATTCTAACGCTGACATCATCAAACAAACTATTGCCTTTATAAAAGGCTTAAGTCAAGAAATTGCAGTAGGTAATCGTTATCAAGCTCAAATTTTACGTTTTTTAACCGATAGATATGGTAAAACTTTAGGTGCTGTTGGACGAGTTTTTCAAGGAATCGAAGGTTTAATTCGTGCCCCTCAAACACAAAAAATTACTGATATTGTTAAAATTGGTGATCAAGTTTCAGTCAAATGTGTTAAAATTAATGAACGAGGACGCATTGATTTTATTCTTTTGTTGTAAAAATTAGTCATTTTTCGTTTAATTATTTAAAAATGTAATATTTTTTAACTAATTTAAATGATATTTATATCAATTATAAAAAAATATGGTGTTAAAATATGAACGAAAATTTAAAAAAATCAGATATCATTACAGGATTAACAAATCAACAAGTAGAACAAAAAAAAGCTTTAGGACAAGTTAATGTTGTTAATTCTAAAAACTCAAGAAGTATTAAAGATATTTTATTTAATAATTTTTTTAACCTTTTGACTTTATGGATTTTAATTATCGTTGTAATCATTATTGCTATTAAAGAATATAATCAATTATTTTTTTTGTTAGTATCTTTTGCTAATATGGCAATTAGTATCTTCCAAGAAATCAAAGCTAAAAAAACCTTAGATCAAGTTTCTTTGTTATTAAAAACTTCTTCCCAAGTAATCAGAAATGGCCAAAAAGAAACTGTAGCGATCGAGGAATTAGTTTTAGGTGATTTTTTAGTCTTAGAAAATGGACAGCAAATTTCAGCCGATGCCAAAGTTCAATCCGGTGTTATCGAAGTTAATGAATCGCTTTTAACTGGAGAATCTAAGTTAATAGTTAAAAAAGCAGGTGATTTTTTATATTCTGGCAGTTATGTTGTCTCTGGTCAATGTTTGGCAGAAATTATTGCCGTTGGTGGCGATATGTATATTGAAAAAATTACTCAAGCTGCCAAAAAATATAAACAACCCCAAACTCCTTTAATGAAAGATTTATTTTCCTTAATTAACATCATTATGGGTTTTTTAGTTGTTTTTGCACTTATTTTAGTCTTTTTTGCTTTCTATCCTGGTCAAAAAAATCCAGCATTTCAAAGAGAAGCTTTATTAGGGGTTTGTGGCATGTTAGCAGTGATGCTACCTTTAGGACTTTTTTTACTCACCAACATTACTTTGGCAGTTGGTTTTATCAATTTAGCCAAACAAAAAGCTTATGCCCAAAATTTATTTGGGATCGAAATGTTGGCACAAATCAACACTTTGTGTTTAGACAAAACCGGTACTATCACTGATGGCACTATGAAAGTAAAAAAAATCATCCCTTATTATCAACCCGACTTTCCTTTTGAAAAAGTTATGGCTTCGTTTCTGAAGGCTGAAGAACTTGCTTCTAATCACACCCATGAAGCTTTAAACCAAGAATTTGCTAGCAAAACAACAGATTTTTATAAGATTAAACAAAATATTCCTTTTTCGAGCGTAAGAAAGTATAGTGTCGTTGAATTCAACAATTTAGGTACTTTTTTTTTGGGAGCTCCTGAATTTATCATGCAAAATAATTTTAACCTTATTCAAAAAGACTTTGAAAGTCAAGTCAAAGCTGGATATCGCGTTTTAATGTTGGCGAAGGCTGCAAATAACTTTATTTCTCTAAATAACTTTGAAAACAACCAACACATCAAAATTAAACAATGCGATCCTTTAGCTTTAATTGTTATCAAAGACAATATTAAAAAAGACGTTGCTGATACAATTGATTTTTTTCAAAAAAACGGTGTAGCTGTTAAAGTTATTTCCGGCGATAACCATCTTACAGTTTCTCAAATCGCCCAAAGAGTAGGGATTATTGGTTTTGAAAAAACTATTAATTTAGAAAAATTAACAGATTTAGAAGTTGCTCAAGTAGCTACCCAATATAATGTCTTTGGTAGAACTTCACCACAACAAAAAAAGATTTTGATCAAAACTATGAAAGAAAAAGGGCAAAAAGTAGCTATGACTGGTGATGGAGTTAATGATATTTTAGCTTTAAAGGAAGCTGATCTTTCGATTGCGATGGCTTCCGGCAGTCAAGCGACTCGCAATATTTCTAATTTAGTTTTAATGGATTCAAATTTTGCTTCAATGAAACAAGTTGTTTTTGAAGGTAGAAGAATCATTAATAACCTGAAAAAAATCTCTGTCTTGTTTTTTACCAAAACTATTTTTGCGTTTTTGCTAACCTTAGCTGTAATTGCTTTTAATATTTTTCAAATACATTGTTATTATCCGATTAATCCTTTAAAATTACAATTCGTGATGGATTATTGGGTAATTGGCATTCCTTCTTTGTTATTGTCTTTTGAAAAAAATTATCAAATTTCAAAAGACGATTTTTTAATCAAAAACCTTAAAAAAGCCCTCCCCTATGCTTTTTTAATTTTGTTTGGCTACTGTTTTGTTATTATACAAGAATTTTGTTTGAAGACTAGTGGCATCACCTCCCATGATCCAAGTTTTTATGTAAAAAAATTACCCTCACTTTCTAATTATTTCATTTTAGTAGTTACTTTAGTTTTATTTACTGTTTTATGGTTGGTTTGTAAACCCTTTAACTTAGCTAAAAGTTTTTTATTTGTTTTGATGTTGGCTTGTTTTTTGCTATCTTGGTGGCACAGTTGTGGTTCTTCGGATGATATGAAAGAAATAATAAAAAGTTATAAAATATCTTTATTAACAACCATTGTGTTTTTATCTTCCCTAATTTCATGGTTATATTCACATAAAAAAACAGAAAAGAAGTTTTAAGATGCTTATTTATGGGAAAAATACAATTAAAGAAGCAATTTTAGCCCAAAGAAAAATCTATCAATTATACCTTGATTCTAATTTAAAAGACTCTTCTTTTATTTCTTTTTTGCGATGTTATAACGTGGTTTATCAATTAGTTGACAAAGCTTTTTTATTTGATTTAACTAAACAAAAATCCCACCAAGGAGTAGCGGCTAAGGTATTAGATTATCAATTTTATGATTTAGATAGTTTTATAGATGCTACTAAGTTGCAACGGTTTTTAATTTTAGATGCTATTAATGATCCTCATAATTTAGGAGCTATTTTAAGAACGGTCGAAGCTTGTCATTTTGATGGGGTGATTATAAGCAAAAAACATCAAGTTCCTTTGAATGCAACGGTTGCTAAAATTGCTTGCGGAGCTTTGGAATATGTCAAAGTTTTTTTAGTTTCTAATTTACATCAAACTATTTTAAAATTACAAAATCATCAATTTTTAATTATTGGGGCAGACAGTCACGCCACCCAGCCTTTTAATCAAATTCCTGTTCACCAATCTTTAGCTATTATAGTAGGTAATGAAGGAGTTGGGATCAGGCATTTATTAAAACAAAAATGCGATTTATTAGTTAAAATACCGATGCAAGGTAAAATTAATTCCTTAAATGTAAGTGTTGCTGCTGCTTTGATGATGTATGCGGCTTTATTATCACATTAATATCCTTTTTATAATTATTTTTTTAATCTAACTTATATTTTTTAAAAGATAATTGGTTTTTTTTAACAATAAAAACATTTATCATTTTTTTTTTCTAAAAACATTAATGTGTGATATAATAAGAAAAGATGTTTTAAAAAATTAAATTATTGTTTTTTAAACTTTCTGTTATCAAAGGAGTTGTTTTTGAAAAAAAATATTTTAGTTTGTGCTTTGTGTTTAAATCGTAATTATCACACTAAACCCAAAAATCACAAAACATTACAACGTTTAATTTTAAAAAAATATTGCTCTCACTGTAACAAGCATACTTTGCATCAAGAAACTAAATAAAGGAGTTTTTCGACTTATGGGAATTAAAGTCATCAACGATAACAAACCCAATCAGTTATTGGGAGTCATTCGTAGACAATACAGTTTTATTAATGTTTTTTTAATTACTATCGCTATTTTATCTTTAGGGTTTTGTGGCCAATTACACACATCTGATAATATAATAAAAAAAAATGTAGGTAAGCAAGGGTTTTTGCTGGTAGAAGTTTTATTGGTTACTTTTTTTGTTGTGCTTTTTATTATTAGTTCTTTTCCCTTTTTTAAAGATGCTTTTTTACAAATAAGTCAAATTAGTTTCCCCTCTTTGAAACAAATTTTTTTTAACATCCTTCAAGTGTTTTTTTTTACCTCTTTTTTGGTTCTTTTTATTTTTTGTTTTGATACACTTATCAAACAATTATTCGAAAATTTATTAGGAAATTGATTTTTTAATCATGAAAAAAGAAAAAGTAGCAAAAAACACTAAACCGCTTGAAAAAATAATAGAAACAAAACCAGAATCCCCTCTACTTCAATGGTATATTGCTCAAACTTACTCTGGTTATGAAAACATTGTTAAAGAAGATTTGTTAAGAAGAGTTGACAGTATCGGCATTAATGATTTAGTTGCAAATGTTTTATCTCCCAAAGAAGTTTATTATGAAACTCGTTCAGACGGCAAAAAAACAGCCAAAGAAAGAAAAATCTATCCTGGATACATTTTTATTCAGATGATTATTACTGATCGTTCTTGGTTTGTAGTTAAAAATACACCAAGAATTACCGGTTTTTTAGGTTCTAGTGGTGTGGGTTCAAAACCAGTCCCTTTATCAGAAAAAGATATCAATCCTGTTTTATTAAAAATGGGAATCATCAACAAACCAAATTATGATCATTTGCTTGGCAAAAAGGTAGAAATTATTTCTGGTTCTTTTGCTAATCAACAAGGACAAGTTTCAATTATCGACAATGACCGGGAAAAAATGATTGTCGAAGTTGATTTATTTGGTAGATCGACTCCAGTTGAAATTTCTTTTAATGATTTTAAAGAGATGTCTTAAATTTTTGACATTTTTTACTGAATATGAAGCAATTTATGTTAAAATGAATTGTCTTGTTTTTTTATCATAATTTTAAATTATTGATATTAATAATAAAAAAACAAAGAAAACATGCAATGTTTAATAAGTTTTTTTGTAAAAGAAAGGTTTTTTTATGGCTAAAAAAGTTGTTAAAACGGTAAAATTACAAATCCCTGCAGGAAAAGCTAATCCAGCTCCTCCAGTCGGCCCTGCTTTGGGGCAAGCGCAAGTAAATATTCCAGCTTTTTGTTCTCAATTTAATGAGTCCACAAAGGAACAAGCTGGTTTTATCATACCTGTAGTGATTTCTGTTTATGAAGATAGAACTTTTACTTTTGTTACCAAAACTCCTCCTGCCAGTGATCTTTTAAAAAAAGCAGCTAAAATACAAGCCGGTTCTGCTAACGCTAAGCAAACTAAAGTGGCTACCATTACACGTGAACAATTACAAGAAATTACTAAGTTAAAATTACGTGATCTTAATGCTTATTCTGTGGAACAGGCATACAAAATCATCGCTGGAACTGCACGCAATATGGGCATTTTAATTGAAGGTGAATTAAGCGATTAAATTAAAAAATTATTTATTTTTGAAGAAAGGAAATATATAAGATGAAACGAAGCAAAAAATATTTAGCAGTTAGTCAAATGTTTGATGTTAAAAAAGCATATTCCTTGCAAGAAGCTATTAAATTAGCCAAACAAACACAAACAACTAAATTTGATTCTACCGTTGAATGTGCTTTTCACCTAAACTTAGATCCTAAAAAAGCAGATCAAAATTTAAGAGGAGCACTTAATTTACCTAATGGCACTGGTAAGGTGCTAAAGTTAGCAGTTCTTGCTAAAGGACAACAAGCCAAAGACGCCAAAGACGCCAAAGCTGATTATGTAGGTGACCAAGATTTAATCGATAAAATTGCTAAAAATTGGTTTGATTTTGATGTTTTAGTAGCTACCCCAGAAATGATGCCTCAATTAAGTAAATTGGGACGTCTTTTAGGACCGAAAGGTTTAATGCCAAACCCTAAAACTGGAACTGTAACTGATAATGTCGGTCAAGCTGTGCGAGAAATTAAAAATGGTAAAATTGAATATCGCCTTGATAAAGGCGGCAATATCCACGCTATTATTGGCAAAGTTTCTTTTGAAGAACATAAATTACTAGACAATTTAAAAACATTATATTTACAATTAATTTCAATTAAACCTCGCACAGCTAAAGGAACTTATATGAAAAATATTACCATATCGACTACTATGTCTCCAGGAATTAAAATTGATCCTATTACCATTGCGTAAAAATAAAATTAAAAAATTAATTTTTGAAGAAAGGATAGATCAATGATAAAAACTCAATTAGCTAAAAAAATTAAAACAGTTTCTTTATTGCAAGAAAAACTAAGTCAAGCTAAAACAGTTATTGTGTTTGAATATTCGACCCTACCGGTTAGTGCTTTTATGCAACTTCGTCGTCAATTAAAAAAAATTGATTGCGAAGTCAAAGTTTATCCTAAAAACATCATGGAAAGAGCCGCTGCTAACGCTCAATACAATGATTTAATTGTTTTTTTAAAAGGAATTAAAGCTTTAATTATTAGCGAACAGGAATTATTAGAACCAATCAAAGTCATTTATGATTTTGCCAAAAAAAACAAAGCTGTCAAAATTGTTTCAGGCGTGGTTGAACAAAAAGTTGTTTCCTTAGAAGAAATCAACAGTTTAGCAATTTTACCTTCTAGAGAACAAATGTTAGCGCTATTAGCTACAACTATGATTTTCCCTTTGCAACAATTATCAATTGGTTTAAATATGTTGTTAGAAAAACAAAAAACACAAAATTAAAAATATAAAATTTATAAAAAGATTATAACAAAGGAGATTAAAATGGCTAAATTAACTAAAGAAGTTTTTGTGTCAGCTTTAAAAGAAATGTCTTTATTAGAGATTAAAGAATTACTAGATGGTTTAAAAGAAGAATTCGGGATTGATCCAAGTTCATTAGCGGTTGCTTCAGCTAGTAACACTGGCGCAGATGAAGTGGAAGAAAAAACCGAATTTACAGTTGTAATGAAAAATTTCGGTCAAAACAGACTTGCTGTTATTAAAGCAATTCGTGAAATTACAGGGTTAGGCTTACTTGATGCTGATAAATTCATCAAAGTTCCAGATCAAAAAGTAAAAGAAAATGTTTCTAAGGCTTTAGCTGAAGATATTAAAGCTAAACTAGAACAAGCTGGAGCAGTTATTGAACTTCAATAAATTATTATCTTGTAAAATGATATAAAAACCTGAGTTATCTCAGGTTTTTTAGTTTTGCAAATTCTTAAATA
This sequence comes from Candidatus Phytoplasma solani, assembly GCF_041729705.1. Lineage (NCBI taxonomy): Bacteria > Bacillati > Mycoplasmatota > Mollicutes > Acholeplasmatales > Acholeplasmataceae > Candidatus Phytoplasma > Candidatus Phytoplasma solani. Next base: position 372,851 of record NZ_CP103788.1, on the reverse strand, counting down.
AGACTTTTTGCAAAAAAAACCAATTAAATAATTTATAGGAGTATAAGATGGCTTATAAAAACGTCAAATATGGTAAAAAAGCAGAACGTCGTAATTATTCAAAAATAATTTATGATGTTGATTTGCCGAATTTAATTGAAATCCAAAATCAATCCTTTAATTTGTTTTTAAAAGACGGCATTAAAGAATTGTTGGCTGATTTTTGCCCTATTGAAAGTTATAACGGTGATTTAAAAATTTATTTTGACGATTATTACTTTACTGGACCGAAATATAATATTGAAGAATCAAAAACTAAAGATATCAGTTATGTGGTACAATTATTTGTAAAAACTACTTTAGAAAATGTTTTAACTGGCGAAACTAAACAAAGCAATATTTTATTAACCGAATTACCTTTAATGACTGATACTGGAACTTTTATTATCAATGGCACCGAAAGAGTTGTTGTTTCGCAAATTGTTCGTTCTGCTAGTGTTTATTATGCTAGCAATTTTGATGTTAAATTAAATCGAAACTTATATTCTGGTCAAGTGATCCCTTCGCGTGGCGCTTGGATTGAATATGAAGAAGGTTCGAAAGAAATTTTATACGTTAAACTTGATCGTTCTAAAAAAATACCTTTATCTAATTTTATTTATGCCTTAGGTTTTGATAATAAAGAAATTATTGAAAATGTTTTCGGCAAAAACCCCATCCTTAATTCTATTTTTGAAAAAGAATCAGATATGGATACAGACAATGCTTTAATCGAATTGTATTCTAAAATTCGTCAAGGTGAAAAAGTCCCAGTTGATACTGCAAGAGAATTTATTCGTACTAGACTTTTTGATCAAAAAAAATATGATCTTACTGTTGTAGGTAGATATAAGTTCAATAAAAAACTTGATTTATTAAGTAGAGTAGCAAACACTTATTTAGCTCATGACTTTATTAATCTTGAAACTAAAGAAGTGATTTTACCTAAAAATGAATTTTTAACCAAAGAAAAAATCGCCATCTTAAAACAAAATCGTCATTTTTTGTTACAAGAGTTATTTGACGTAAAACATAATTTAGAAAATGAAACCGATGAAGAAATTTTAACTTATAAAAGAGACTTTCAAAAAAAAGAATTATATGTGAAAGATAATATTTTAAATGTACGTACCGGTGAAGTCATCTTTGCTAAAGATACTTTGGTAACTGCCGAAGTGATTAATCATTTAAGACAAAACATTCAATTTCTTGACGAAAAAGTAATTAAATTTTTCTTAGGATCAAAAGATATTTATCAAAAAGAATTGGAACGAACTGCTGTTTTTAATGAAATTTTAGAAGTTTATCGTTCTAAAGATGAAAATGATCAATTATACAATAAAGTAAAAATTATAGGAAACGATCCGAGAGAAACTAAAAAACACATCACTTTATCAGACATCATTGCAAGTATTAGCTATTATTTAAACCTTTATGAAAATATTGGTCATGTTGATGATATCGATCATTTAGGCAATCGTCGTTTAAGGTTAATTGGCGAATTGTTGAAAAATCAATTTCGCATTGGTTTAACTAGAGCGGAAAAAAATATTAAAGATATGATTTCTGTCAGCAAATTTAGCGAAGTTGTACCAGGAGATTTAGTTAATTTCACGTTTTTAACAAACGTAATTAAAACTTTTTTTGCCAATTCTCGTTTATCTCAATTTATGGATCAAATCAATCCTTTAGCGGAACTAACCCAAAAAAGAAGAGTTTCTGCTTTGGGTGTTGGTGGAATTAACCGTGATCGTGCCGGAGTTGAAGTCAGAGACGTTCATAATTCGCATTATGGTAGATTATGTCCCATCGAAACTCCCGAAGGACCTTCCATTGGGTTAATCACTTCACTTTCTACTTATGCTAAAGTTGATAATTATGGTTTTATCCAAACTCCCTTTTTTAAAGTTTTTGTAAAAAATGATATTGCTCAAATTTCGAATGAAATACAATATTTAACAGCGGATCAAGAAAAAGAAGAAGTAATTGCCTCAGCTGGTTTTTCTGTCAATCCAGATAACACTTTTAAAAATAAAAAAATAATTGCTAGGAAAAACGGTGAAACAGGAATTTTTGAAAGACACCAAATTACTTATGCCGATATTTCTCCAAAACAAATTGTTTCAATCGCCACTTCGTCGATTCCTTTTTTAGAACACAATGATGCTTCTAGGGCTTTGATGGGGGCTAACATGCAACGTCAAGCAGTCCCTTTATTAATTCCTGAATCTCCGATTGTAGGAACAGGAATTGAGTATCGTGCTGCCAAAGACTCTGGTTCTTTAATTATTGCCTCCGAAGATGGCGTTGTTACTTATGTTGATGCCCAAAAGATTGTTATTTCAACTAAAAGTAATCAAGAAATAGAATATGTTTTAACCAACTTTACTAAATCCAATCAAGACACTTTAATCTTACAAAAGCCGATCGTAGTTTTAGGTGAACATATTAAAAAAGGTGATATTTTAGTTGATGGTCCTTCAACTTTTCAAGGTGAATTAGCCCTTGGTAGAAATGTGACAGTAGCTTTTATGACTTGGGAAGGGTATAATTACGAAGATGCCATCATTATATCTGAAGATTTGGTTAAAAATGATGTCTATACTTCTATTCATATCGATAAATACGAAGTTCAAACGCGAGAATTAAAAAAAGGTAGTGGACAAGAAGAAATCACTCGTGAAGTTCCTAATGTTGGTGCCGATGCTATCAAAAACTTGGATGAAAGAGGAATTATTATTCCCGGATCCGAAGTAAAAGAAGGTGATATTTTAGTAGGTAAAATCACTCCTCAAGGCAACATCGAACCTACCCCTTACGAAAAATTAATTCAAATAGTAATCGGTGAAAAAGCCCGCGAATACAAAGATTCTTCTTTAAGAGTTCCTTATGGCGAAGGCGGGATTGTTCAAAGCGTTCATTATTTTTCTAGAAAAAATGGCGATATTTTACCATCCGGCGTTAATGAAAATATTCGTGTCTTTATTGCTAAAAAACGTAAAATTAACGAAGGCGATAAAATGGCTGGTCGTCACGGCAACAAAGGAGTCATCTCTCTTATTTTACCGAAAGAAGATATGCCTTTTATGGCAGATGGAACCCCAATTGATATTATGTTAAACCCTTTAGGCGTCCCTAGTAGGATGAATATTGGACAAATTTTAGAAATTCATTTAGGAATGGCCGCCAAACAACTCGGCATCAAAGTCGCGACGCCTGTATTTGATGGTGTTGATGACTTTGACCTTAAAGAAATTATGAAAGAAGCTAATTTAGAACTCGATGGCAAAATGGTTTTATATGACGGACGCACTGGGGAACCTTATGATAACCGTATTTCTGTGGGAGTGATGTATATGATTAAATTATCGCATATGGTCGATGATAAATTACATGCTCGTAATGTCGGCCCTTACACCTTAGTGACTCAACAACCGATGGGTGGTAAAGTGCAAAATGGCGGTCAAAGATTTGGTGAAATGGAAGTTTGGGCGCTTTATGCTTACGGAGCAGCTCACACTTTACAAGAAATTTTGACAGTTAAAAGTGATGATATTATCGGTAGGAACAAAACTTATAGTGCTATTGTTCAAGGAACTTCTTTACCGAAACCCAACATTCCAGAAAGTTTCCGTGTTTTTATTAAAGAATTGCAATCCTTAGGATTGTATGTAGAATTAATTAAAACAGACACTAAAGAAAACGAAGTTAATAAATCCTTAATTGATTACAAAAAGGAAGGTTATAATTAAAGATGAGTGATAATAAATTATTTAGATCAATCGAAACTCTAAATTTTTCTGCTCAAACTTTAGAAAAATTAAAACTTTCAGGAATTAATAATTTGGAAGATTTTAACACTTTTTCTTTAGATGAACTAAGAGTTTTATTACAAGAAACTTTTTTAGAGATTTTGCCAACTCTTAAACAATTTGCTTTGCCTCGTGATTTAAGAAATTTAAATTTAAACGATGATGTGATTAAAAAATTGACCCTTTTAGGTGTTAACGACTTTGAACAACTATTAAACACAGAAATTAACACCTTAAATCAAAATTTCGACTTGGATTATGATTCTTGGAAAAAAATAAACGAACTTTTTGAATTATATCAACATTTTATCCCAGAAACTACTGAAAAAAAAGCTTTGATTTTATCTGATAAAGAGTATGGCAGTCGTGATTATGATTATTTTAAAATCCGTTTAGCTTCTCCAGATGAGATTCGTCAATGGTCTTACGGTGAAATTACTAGTTATGAAACCATTAACTATCGCACCTATAAACCTGAATTTGGTGGTTTGTTTTGTCAAAAAATTTTTGGTCCAGTAGTTGACTTTCAATGTGCTTGTTCCAAAAAACAACCTAACAACAAAAGTCAATTTTGTAATAAATGTGGTGTTGAATTTACCGAAACTAAAGTAAGACGTGAAAGAATGGGACACATCGAATTACAAGCTCCGATTGTCCACACTTGGTATCTTAATTCATCTCCTAGCCGTTTAGCTATTCTTTTAAACATCAAAGCTAAAACATTAGAAGAAATCGTTTACTATATTTCTTATGTTGTTATTGATCCTGGCAAAACTGATTTCAAAGAAAAAGAAATTATTTCCGAAAGCCAATATAGCCAAAATTTAGCTCTTTTTGGACCTCATGGTTTTGTTGCTTTAACTGGAGCTGAAGCAGTTAGGAAATTATTGGAAAACCTTGATTTAGAAAAAACTATTAAAATTTTGCGTAAAAATTTATCAGAAGTTTCTAAACAAAAAAGAGAAAACATTATCAAAAGGTTAGAAATAATTGAGTCTTTTCATCAATCCGATAATAAACCTGAGTGGATGGTAATGGATGTTATTTCCGTATTGCCGTCAGGATTAAGGCCGATGGTTCCTTTGGATGGCGGTCGTTTTGCCACTACCGAAGTTAATGACTTGTATCGTCGCATTCTAAATCGTAACAATCGTTTAAAAAAACAAATGATGCAAAAAGCTCCAAGATTAATTATTAAAAACGAAAAAAGAATGTTGCAAGAAGCAGTCGATTGTTTATTTGATACTGATAAAAATCTTAAAAAAAACGTTAATAACGTGGAAAAAAATCGTCCCTTAAAATCTTTATCTGAAATGTTACGAGGCAAACAAGGGCGCTTTCGTCAAAATCTTTTAGGTAAAAGAGTTGATTATTCTGGTCGTTCTGTAATTATTGTCGGTCCTGATCTTAAAATGCATCAATGCGGCATTCCTCGTGAAATGGCAATTATTTTATTCAAACCTTTTATTTTAAAAAAATTACAAGAAACTAAAGGGATTGACAAAAAAAATGCCAATTCTATTTACGAAAAAATGAATGAAGAAGTTTGGAATGCTTTAGAGGAAGTAGTTAAAGAACATCCAGTCTTGCTTAATCGCGCCCCAACTCTTCACCGTTTAGGAATTCAAGCTTTTGATCCTAAATTAATCGATGGAAAAGCTATTCGTTTACATCCTTTAGTAACTCCAGCTTTTAATGCTGATTTTGATGGCGACCAAATGGCTGTTTATGTTCCTCTTTCTGTAGAAGCTCAAGCTGAAGCTCGTTTATTAATGCTTGTGTCTAACAACATTTTAGATCCTAAAAACGGTAGCCCTGTTGTCACCCCTTCACAAGACATGGTTTTAGGTAATTATTATTTAACTATCGAAGAAAAAAAAGATCGTCTTTTGAAAGGATTTAACGCTCCTCAAAGAAATTTAGAACACCAACACAAACACCGCAATGAAGGAAGTTTTTTTGCTGACATCAATGAAGCTCAAATCGCTTATCAAAATAAAGAAATTGATCTTCATACTAGAATTTTTATTAAACCACAATCCATTAATTTATCTTTTACCAAAGAACAAAAAGAAAAATATTTAATGACCACTTTAGGAAAATTAATTTTTAATGCTATTTTACCCCCTAATTTTCCTTACATCAATGAACCTACTCAATCGAATTTATATGTCAAAACTCCAGATCAATATTTTTTAAATCCAGGCACTAAACCACAATCATTTTTAAAAAAAATACCCGTCCCTAAACCTTTCAATAAAAAATTCTTATCGATGATTATTGCTTGTTTTTTCAAACAAATGAAAATTACTGAAACTTCTAAAATATTAGATCATATTAAAAATCTCGGTTTTAAATATTCTACTATTGCAGGTATTACTGTTTCTTTTTCTGACATTACCACTTATTCTGCAAAAGAAAAATTATTAGAAAATGTTGAAAATCGCAATATCCAAATTGAAAATTGGTATAACGAAGGTTTTTTAACAGATATTGAACGTCGTCGTTTAGTGATTAATGAATGGAAAGTTGTTCGTGATCAAATCCAAGAAGGTTTGATGAAAGAGTTCCAACAAGACAATCATATATTTATGATGAGTGAAAGTGGTGCTCGCGGTAGTTCTTCTAACTTTGCTCAACTAGCGGGGATGAGAGGTTTAATGAACAATCCAAAAGGTGAAATCATTGAAGTTCCTGTTAAAGCATCTTTCCGTGAAGGTTTGAAAGTTTCTGAATTTTTTATTTCTACCCATGGAGCCCGCAAAGGTTCCACTGACACCGCTTTAAAAACGGCTGAATCAGGCTATTTAACCCGTCGCTTAGTTGATGTGACTCAAGATATTGTAGTCATTAAAGATGATTGCGGTAGTGATCGCAGCTTTATTGTTGAAGCGATGACAAGCGACGGTAAAGAAATTGTTTCTTTAAAAAATCGTATTATTGGTCGTTTTGCTAGTCGCGACATTATCCACCCAAAAAAACATAAAATTATTGTAGCTCGCAATGAATTAATCACCGAATCAAAATCACAAGAAATTATTGATGCCAAAATTAAAAAAGTTCCAATCAGAAGCGTTTTGACTTGTAATTGTGAATATGGTATTTGCGCTAAAGATTATGGTTTTAATTTAGCCACTAATAAATTAGTTGAAATCGGTGAAGCTGTAGGTGTTATTGCCGCTCAATCTATTGGCGAACCAGGAACTCAATTAACGATGAGAACTTTTCATACCGGCGGAGTTGCTTCGACTTCAGACATTACCCAAGGTCTTCCAAGGATTGAAGAGATCTTTGAAGTTAGAAAACCAAAAGGTAAAGCCTTGATTTCTGAATTTAAAGGCACCATTAAAAAAATAGAAAAAATTCGCTCTCCACATCCAGAAATTGTTATCACTCCAGAAAGCGAACCTGAACAAGAATATCGTTATATCCTCAATTCTAATGTCGATATCTTAGTTAGCAAAAATAGCAATGTTTATCCGGGGCAAAAATTAACTTTTGGTTCAATTGATTTAAAAGAACTTTTAAGAGTTGCAGGCACTATCGAAACCCAAAAATATATTTTAGCAGAAGTGCAAAAAGTTTATTGTGCTCAAAATGTTTTTATTAGTGATAAACATATCGAAATTATTATTCATCAAATGTTTAAACAAGTTTTAATCATTGATGAAGGAGAAACCCAACTATTACCTGGCACTGAAATCCCTATCAATAGTTTTAAAAAAGCTAATTTAGAAATGTTACAAGCTCAAAAACGTTTAGCACTTGGAAGACCAATTATTCTAGGAATCACTCGTTCTTCTTTGAGAAGCGATTCTTTACTTTCTGCCGCCTCTTTTCAAGAAACTACCAAAATTTTAATCGATTCTGCCATCAAAGGAAAAGTTGATCATTTATATGGTTTAAAAGAAAATGTTATCATTGGTGGTCTAATTCCGGCTGGAACAGGTATTTTAGAGACAACTTATTTTGAATATCCCAAATCTCCACCGTCAACAGATCAAAACCAAGATAATTAAAAATAAAAAATAAGAAAAAAGAAAGGAAAAAACATAATGCCTACCGTTTCTCAGTTAATCAAAAAAAAAAGAAGTAATAAATCTTCGAAAACAAAATCCCCAGCTTTAAGTTATGGTTTTAATGTTTTGCAAAAAAAAGTTCAAACTTACACTTCTCCACAAAAAATGGGAGTTTGTTTGCGTGTAACTACTATGACCCCAAAAAAACCTAATTCAGCTTTACGTAAATTTGCCAGAGTTCGTTTAAGCAATGGTTCTGAAGTGACTGCTTACATTCCTGGCGTGGGACACTCTTTGCAAGAACATAGTTCAGTGTTGGTGCGCGGCGGAAGAGTTAAAGATCTTCCGGGTGTCCGTTATCATATCATTCGTGGCGCTTTAGATGCTACAGGTGTTGCTAACAGACAACAAGGTCGTTCTAAATACGGTTCCAAAAGACCAAAAGATAAAAAATAAATAAATTAAAATATTACAAATTTTAAAGAAAGTAGGTTCGTTACTTTGTCTCGTAAAGGTCATATTAAAAAACGTGATATAAATCCTGACCCGATTTATAATTCAAAATTAGTTACAAAAACAATTAACACCATCATGGAAGATGGTAAAAAAGGGACAGCTCAAAGCATTTTTTATCAAGCTTTAAAACAAGTTAAAAGTATTACTCAAAGAGATCCCTTAGAAGTTTTTCATGAAGCATTAAACAATATTATGCCTGTTTTAGAAGTTCGTACTCGTCGCGTTGGTGGTCAAAACTACCAAGTCCCTTCCGAAGTTCGTCCAGAAAGACGTCAATCTTTAGGTTTAAGGTGGCTTGTCAAATTCACTAAACAACGTAATGAAAAAACCATGGAAGAAAAACTAGCTAAAGAAATAGTAGATGCTGCTTCAGGACATGGAGTATCAGTTAAAAAAAGAGAAGAAACGCATAAAATGGCTGAAGCTAATAAAGCTTTTGCTCATTATCGTTGGTGATATTTGACATTTATAGGAGAATAAAAGATGGTACGCCAGATTACTTTAGAAAATACTCGTAATATCGGCATTATTGCTCATATTGACGCAGGAAAAACCACCACTACCGAAAGAATTTTATTTCATACTGGTAAAATTCATAAAATCGGAGAAACTCATGATGGCGCTTCGCAAATGGATTGGATGGAACAAGAACAAGAAAGAGGTATCACTATTACCTCTGCTGCCACTACCGCCTTTTGGAAAAACCATCGGATCAACATCATAGACACCCCTGGGCACGTTGATTTTACAGTTGAAGTTTCACGCTCTTTAAGAGTTTTAGATGGTGCAGTCACTGTCATTGATGCCCAAGCTGGAGTTGAACCACAAACTGAAACCGTTTGGCGTCAAGCGACTGAATACAAAGTTCCAAGAATTATTTTTATCAACAAGATGGATAAAGTTGGTGCTAATTTTGCTTATGCGATTGAAACCTTGAACCAAAGATTAGGGGTACATGCTAGCCCTATTCAATGGCCAATCGGAGCTGAAAATGATTTTACTGGCATTATCGATTTAATTGAATTAACTGCTTTTGAATATGATAACTCCGCTGAGGAAAATGGAAAAAATATTGAAATCCCTGAACATTTAAAAGAAATTGTAGAAATTAAAAGAAATGAATTAATCGAAGTCTTATCTAATTTAGATGAAGAATTGATGATGCTTTACTTAGAAGAAAAACCAATCACTTCCGCTATGTTAAAAAAAACTATTCGTAAAGCCACTTTACAAGCCTCTTTTTTTCCGGTTTTGTGCGGCTCTTCTTTCAAAAATAAGGGTGTTGTTAAAATGCTAGATGCCATTGTTGATTATTTACCAGCTCCTGGAGATGTTGATTCAATTGTAGGAGTTGATGCTAACGGCAAAGAAATAACTCGTTTAAGTTCTGACGAACAACCTTTCACCGCTTTAGCTTTTAAAGTGATGACTGACCCTTATGTTGGTAGATTAACTTTTTTTAGAATTTATTCAGGCACAGTTAAAGCTGGCTCTTATGTTACTAATACCACCAAAGAAGTAAAAGAACGTTTTGGACGTTTATTGCAGATGCATGCCAATTCTCGTGAAGAAATTAAAGAAGCATATACTGGTGATATTTTGGCAGTTGTTGGGCTGAAAGGGACTACTACTGGTGACACTCTAGCGGCTGAAGGGGAAAGCATCATTTTAGAATCAATGAATTTCCCAGAACCAGTTATTGAAATCGCAGTAGAACCTAAAACTAAAGCCGATCAAGATAAAATGGGAATTGCACTCTCTAAATTAGCCGAAGAAGACCCTACTTTTAAAGTTTTTTCTAATCATGAAACAGGACAAACTATTATTGCTGGCATGGGTGAACTTCATTTAGATATCATCATTGATCGTATGAAAAGAGAATTCAAAGTTCAAGCTAACGTTACAGAACCTCAAGTGGCTTATCGTGAAACAATTACTCAAGAAGTTGAAACCGAAGGAAAATTCATCCGTCAATCTGGTGGACGCGGTCAATACGGACATGTTTGGATGCGTTTTGAACCAAATCCTGGCCAAGGCTTTGAATTTGTTAATAAAATTGTTGGTGGTGTTGTTCCGCGTGAATATATCCCTGCAGTTCAAAAAGGCGTTCAAGAAGCTCTTGCAGGTGGAATTTTAGCTGGTTATCAAATTATTGACATCAAAGCTACTTTATTTGATGGTTCTTATCATGATGTCGATTCTTCTGAAATGGCGTTTAAAATTGCTGCTTCAATTGCTTTAAAAGAAACCAAAACAAAAGGCAATCCAGTTATTTTAGAACCGATTATGGATGTTGAAGTCGTAACTCCAAATGATTATGTCGGCAATGTTATTGGCGATTTAACTTCTCGTAGAGGACGTTTGGAAAGTCAAGAATCACGTACTAATGCAGTTTCTATTAGAGCTTTGGTGCCACTTTCTGAAATGTTTGGTTATGCCACCATTTTACGTTCTAACACCCAAGGAAGAGCTACTTTTGTGATGCAATTTTCTAAATATGAAAAAGCACCAAAAAGCATTACGGAAGAAATTATTAAAAAACGTGCTTAATTTTAAAGCAAAAATAATATTTTAACACAAAATAGTTGCTATATTGAAAAAATTAAGTTAAAATTTAAATGGTAATTATTGTTAAAAACCTTAAACTAAACTAAAAGGAGGCCTTTTACAAAATGGCTAATGAAAAATTTATAAGAAATAAACCTCATTTAAACGTAGGAACAATTGGGCACGTTGATCACGGCAAAACTACTTTAACAGCTGCCATCACTCAAGTGTTAGCTTCTCAAGGGTTAGCTAAAAGTAGAGCTTATGACCAAATTGATAACGCTCCTGAAGAAAGAGAACGTGGAATTACGATTAAAACTTCTCACGTTGAATATGAAACATCAAAAAGACACTATGCTCACGTTGATTGTCCAGGACACGCCGATTATATTAAAAACATGATTACTGGTGCTGCTCAAATGGATGCCGCTATTTTAGTAGTTTCTGGCGCAGATAGTGTTATGCCTCAAACTAGAGAACATATTTTGTTAGCTCGCCAAGTAGGGGTTCCTAAAATTGTTGTTTTCTTAAACAAATGTGACCTTTGTCCGGATGAAGAAATTTTAGAATTAGTTGAAATGGAAGTCCGTGAATTATTATCTAAATATGATTTTCCGGGCGATGATACCCCTATTATTAGAGGTTCTGCGTTAAAAGCTTTAGAAGGTGACAAACATTACATTGCACAAGTTAACGAATTAATCAACGCTTTAGATTCTTACATTGAAGATCCAGTGCGTGAAGTTGATAAACCTTTCTTAATGCCAGTCGAAGATGTTTTCACTATCACTGGTAGAGGAACAGTAGTTACTGGTAGAGTTGAAAGAGGACAAGTTAAAGCTGGTGATGAAATAGAAATCATAGGTCTTAAAGACACTAGAAAAACCATCGTAACAGCAATTGAAATGTTTAAAAAAGATTTAGATTTTGCTCAAGCAGGCGATAACGTTGGAGCTTTGTTGCGTGGAATTAACCGTGAAGATGTTCAACGTGGTCAAGTGTTAGCCAAACCAGGTTCTGTGAAACCTCATTTTCAATTTGTGGCGCAAGCTTATATCTTAACTAAAGAAGAAGGAGGACGACACACTGCCTTTTTTTCCCAATACCGTCCGCAATTCTATTTCCGTACAACTGATATTACAGGAGTTGTTGAATTACAAGGTGATGTTAAAATGGTTATGCCAGGTGACAACGTTGAATTAACTGTTACTTTAAACAATCCGATTGCAATTGAAGAAGGCACTAAGTTTTCTATCCGTGAAGGTGGAAAAACAGTTGGCGCTGGATCAGTTTCAAAAATTCTTAAATAAAATCCCCCCCGAATTAATAAAAATAAAGCCCTCAAAAAGGGCTTTATTTTGATGGTTTTATATATTTTTTCAATAATGCTTTAATTGTTTTAAATTGTATTACAATTAAAGCTTTTTTCTAAAATAAAGAAAAAAAATACTTGCAATTTGATTTAAAAAAAGGTAATATATAAGTGTACTTATTTATTATTGATCAATTTTTTTTACTAAAATAGTAAAATAAGTATTAAAAAAATCAATATAAAGGTGGTTTTTTATGAAATCAAATAATAATATTATGAAAGTTAGTGATTCGTTTGAAAAAATTAACAACAATTTCCTTTCTTTTTCCGATACAATCGCTTATAAACAACAAGCTACCCGTAAAGGGATTGCTTTTAAAACTATTTTACTTTTATTAATTACTACTTTAACTACTATAGGATTTTTCACATTTTTTAATAATTTTAGTGATCCTTTGTTAAAAAATTTTAATTCAAGTCGAAGTTTATTTTATGGTCTGCTTGCCTTATCTGTGTTAACTAGTTATGTTTATACGTTAGGAATGAATCAAGTACAAACATCAAACATTTTTGCTTGTCTTTTTGCTTTCCTAGAAGGTTTTATGATGGCCATTTGTTTTTATTATATTAATAAAGAAATTCATAATTTGTTAGAAATAGTGTTTATCGCTGCTTTAGGCACAGTAGTTATCTTTTGTTTGATGGCACATGCCTATTATAAAGGTGTTTTAAAAGTTACTGATAGATTTAAAACTATTATGCAAAAATGTGCAGTTGCGTTATTTTGTGTTTACATAGTTCGTTTGTTATTATTTTTTTTAGGAATTGGAACAATAGAAAATGTTTTATACAATAGTATTATTGCAATCCCTTTGAGTTTAATAATGTTAGGTTTTTTATCATTGTATTTAGCTCTTCATTTTGATTACACTGAAAACATGATTCAACAAGGGTTGCCTGCCAAATACGAATGGCAAGTATCTTTGGCTTTTGCTGCTACTTTAATTGCTATTTTTTTAAGAATTGTTAGTCTTCTTTTAAGAATAATAGGCAAAGACAGAAAATAAAACCACTAAAATTAGTGGTTTTATTTTTTTTATAAATTTTTAATTAGCTTGAAATAATAAATTAGCTCTAGTACCTAGCTGCATTGGTAATTCGAGTTGTTGAATTTTAATTAAAGTTATTTTAAATTCTTTGATTACTGTTTGACTATCTTTTAATTCTTGGTTGAAGTTTTTTCCTTTCATGGCGATAAAATAACTTCTTTTTTTAACCAAAGGAAGACACCATTGTAAAATACGACTTAAATTACCTAAAGCCCGAGCCACTATACAATCATAATGTTTGTGATGGTTTTGTACTCTTTGGTGAAAAAAATAGATATCATCTAAAGACAAAATTTTAGCCAAAGCCTTTAAAAAGTTAATTTTTTTTAAAGATGATTCGATAATATAAATTTTTAAATGAGGATAAATTATTTTTAAAGGAAAACTAGGAAAACCCGCTCCTGCGCCAACATCACCAAGAGTGTTTATATGCCTAAAATCTAGGACTTCTTGCAAAATCAAAGAATCATAAAAATGTTTGTAATAAACATCTGTTAAAGATATTAAGGAAGTTAGGTTGTATTTTTGGTTTTCTTGAGTTAAAAATTGATAATATAAATCAAATTGTTCTGTTTGTTTTTGACTAAGATTAAATTTATTTTTTAATAATTTAGAGTGAGGCATGTTGTTTTTCCAAATAAACCAACAAAATCGAAATATCTACTTGATTAACCCCTAAAATCCTCGAAGCTTGTCCTAGGGTTTGTGGTTTAATAAAGTCTAATTTTTCTTTTGCCTCCTTAGATAAGTTTTTAATCTCCAAATAATTAGTTTTATTTGGTATTTTTTTTTGCTCCAATCTCAACAGTTTTTCTGCTTCTTTTTGGGCTTTATTGATGTAACCTTCATATTTAATTTGGATTTCTACTTGTTCATAGACTGTCTGATCTACTTCGACTTGCAAAAAATGTTGTAATATTTGATAGTTTAATTCAGGTCGTTTTAATAATTGCAATAATGTTGTTTTTCCAACAAAAGGAGAAGATCCTAAATTTTTTAAATAAGCTAAATTAGTTTCATTGGCTAAAATTTCAAATTTTTGACTCAATTTTAGTAGTATTTCGATTTGTTCTTTTTTTTTGGTAAAATTTTGATAATTAGTTTCATCGATTAATCCCAAGTTATAACTATAATCTTTTAAACGCAAATCAGCGTTATCATGTCTTAACAATAAACGAAATTCTGCTCTTGAAGTCAATAGGCGATAAGGTTCTTTCGTGCCTTTGGTAATCAAATCATCGATTAAAACACCAATATAAGCTTCATTTCTTTTTAACACAAATGCTGGTTTATTTTCCAATTTTAAAGAGGCGTTAATTCCAGCCATTAACCCTTGGCAAGCTGCTTCTTCATATCCGCTAGTGCCATTCATCTGTCCTGCAAAAAAAAGATTAGCAATTTTTTTAGTTTCCAAACTGTGTTTTAATTGGCTTGGATTAAAGGCATCATATTCAATCGCGTAAGCATATTTTGTAATTTTGGCATTCTGCAAGCCTGGAATGGTTTTTAAAATTTCATGTTGGACGTCTTTGGGCATACTAGTTGAAAGCCCTTGTAAATACATTTCATCTAAAGCTAAACTTTCTGGTTCAATAAAAATTTGGTGACTACTTTTATCGCAAAAACGTACCACTTTATCTTCAATTGAAGGGCAATAACGTGGCCCTGTGCCTTCGATATAACCGCCATACATGGCAGATTTTTTTAGATGTTTTTGAATAACTTGATGGGTTGATTTGTTGGTGTGGGTCAAAAAACAATCTTCTTGAATGCTTAATTTTTTAATCTTGCTATCAAAATCAAAAGTTTGTAAATAATTGTCGCCTAGTTGAATTTTAGTTTGACTAAAATCAATAGTTGATTTTTTGATTCTCGGTGAAGTCCCAGTTTTTAATCTGATGATTTCGAAACCTAAATCTTTTAATTGTTGACTGATACCGTAAGTAGTAGGGTTGTTATTAGGACCAGATGCTTTTTTGGTTTCGCCAATTAAAATTTGGCTAGCTAAATAAGTGCCAGTAGTAATAATAACAGTTTTAGCATAAATTTCTTGCCCATTTATTAAACAAATCCCCTTAACTTGGTTATCTTTGACTAATAAATGATTCACCAGTCCTTCTAATAAAGTCAAATTAGGACTATTTTGCAACATTTTTAAAATAATTTGGGGATATTTTAGTTTATCGATTTGAGCTCTTAAAGCTCTGACGGCAGGACCTTTTGAAGAGTTTAACATTTTAATTTGAATTTGAGTTAAATCAGCTGCTTTACCCATCACTCCCCCTAAAGCATCGATTTCGCGGACAACTACCCCTTTGGCAGGTCCCCCGATAGAAGGGTTGCAAGGAAGACTGGCTACTTGTTTCAAAGAACCAGTAATCAATAAAGTGCTATGTTTTTTGGCTAATGTCAAAGCAGCTTCAACACCAGCGTGTCCTGCTCCAACAACAATACTATCGTAAATCATTTCAAACCTCTTTTTACTGTTTTTAATGTAATAATTTAGTTAATGTTTAAAAATAAATGTTAAACTATTGGGTTATTGTCTTGTTCGTTTTTACTTTTCGCAAAAAAAGGATTGTAATTTTTTTGTTTTTCTAAAAGTTCTGCAAAAAACTCTTCACCTAAGATTTGTTTGATTTTTGTTAGGGTTTTTTGTAATGTTTGATCTTTAAAAAAAGCCATTTTTTTTTGCTGAATTTTAATCCAATAATTGATGACAAAAATAACTATTAATAAGATCACCAAAGGAATACCAAAAATCAATGTTTTTTGTCCTTCTTCTTTTGTCCCTGGCGACCACATTGTCAACGTTAAAAAAATTACTAATAATATAGGAATAAAAAAACCTAAAAAAGCGAGTTTTATTCTGTTAATTAAATTCGCTTCTTTTTGGTAAACTTGGATCATAAATTCTAGCCAAGCGGTGTTGATTTCTTTTCGATACAAAGGTTTAAAATTATTGTAATAATCTTTATCAATTAAAAGACGATAAGTTCCTTTATCTGCGGTCCAAACAACAAATTGTCTCGTTTGGAATAAAGCATTATAATATTTACTTTGTTCTAAATAATAAAACTCAATTTTAACTGGAGTTTCATTTAAAAGAATTTCTTCGATTAAAAAAGGTTCTCCTTGTAAAGAATGATAAAAATTAGTTAATAATTGCATCTGTTTTGTTTTTTTAGGAAAAAAAGATGACCAATTCATATAATACCTTAATTTCTTTTAACTATTTTTTAGCCATAATAATTGATTCTTATGTTAATTATAAAATAACCTTTTCAAACCTTATTATCCACACAATAAAACAACTTATGGCTGCTTCAATCAAGACCTGACCAAATTCATTTTTTTACTGTTGAATAATAAAGTTTGAAAAAGCTACTTTTTTAAAATATATATAATCAATTTTAGTGTAAGCTAAAAGTACAATAATATTATAAACTTTTTTTTAATTTTTGTTTCAATAAAAATTTTTTTGTGTGAATAAAATATTAAAAAAACTTATTTATTTATCAAAAATTTTTAAAATTCAATACAATTTTAAAAAATCAATATAATTATTTTATTTTATGTTACAATATTTATTGTTGTAACTTTGTTTGAGTAGCTCAGCAGGATAGAGCAACAGCCTTCTAAGCTGTCGGTCAGGGGTTCGAATCCCTTCTCAAACGCCAGATATTTATCTTTTACTAACAATTAAACAAAAAGTTGTTATAATTGTTTTTCAAACATTATTAAAATTAAATATTTATTTCTCATTTTGATTCTAAGAAAATAAATATTTATTTTTCTCATTATTTTTAAGAAAATAATTTAAAAAAAGGAACTATGAAATTTCATAGATGATTTGGGAAATGAATGATAATAAACAAATACAATTTAGTTTTGGTCTTACTTTTTTTAGTTATATTATTAATTGTACTTGTTGTAGGAATAGTTTTTGTTTTTGGGAGGATGCTTTTAAAAGCTAAAGTTCCCGATTTTAATCTTCAAGACATCTTAAAACAATCTTTTTTAGAGTCTGAATTACGAGTTATCGATCGTTTGGATCTAAAAATTAATAATTTAACTCACCAAAGCAAAGATAGTTTAACTAAAGAAATTAAAGACACTCGTCAACATTTGATCAGTAATTTAGAAAATTCATTAAAAGTTTTAAGAGACCAAAACGCCAGTGGTTTTCAAGAAGTACAAAACATTCATAAATTACTTGCTCAAAACGATAAAACAGGGAAAGTTGGGGAATTTTTATTGGCTCGTGTTTTAGAAAATATCGCTTATACCAAAGATAAATTAATTTTTGAAAAACAATTTTTAATGAAAAAATTAAACAGCAATGGTCAACGTTTAAGAGTTGATATAATGTGTAAAGGTCGCGGGAAATTTATTCAAATTCCAATTGATTCTAAGTTTCCGACTACAGATTTTTTAGAATATATGAATAGTACTGACAATAAAAACGAATTAAAAAAACGTTTTTTAATGCGTGTTAAAGACAGAATCAAAGAAGCACAAAAATATGTCAGCCCAGAAGATAACGCCCCTTACGTGATTATGTTTATTCCTTCAGAAAGTATTTTTTCCCAAATTAACTCAGACGAAGAAACTATATCATTTGCTTTTAAACGTAATGTCATCATCACTAGTCCTTCTATTTTGCTAGCTATTTTAAATTCAGTTGATTATTATTTTCAAATTTTTGAAAGCGTACAAAACAACGAAGAAAAAATTACTTGTATTGATAACGTTTTACAAGCGATGAAAAATTTTGATAAAGTTTTTTTGTATGATTTAAAAATTGTCCTAGAAAAGGTTTTAAAAGTGATCGAAGAAGTTCAAATCAAAGAAAAAACCTTAGAAAAACGTTATGAAAAATTATTAGAAGTACGAAAACTGGAAGCCGAAAAACGCTCATTGTCAATCAACTCAAAAAAATAGTTTTGATTAATGTTTAAATGGCAAAAATTAGTTTTAAAAAAGTTGACTATTCTTTTATTATTATAGATTATTCTGTATATATATTTTTCGTTTGTTATATAATATATGTGGATACTAAATTTTTCGTATTTAAAATTCTAGTATCTTATATTTTGTATCTTACTTTAAGTTGGTTTAAAAGTTAAAATATTTAAACTTATTATAAGTATTTTTCGTTGTTTTTTAATTTAAAATTAAAAGGATGTTGTCTAAATTTTTACATTGAACTCAAAACATAACAAAACTCTTGTCATTGGTATTTTAATTTTTTTTGTTATTGCTATTATTTTTGGTTTTTTCTTTTTTAATTCTGAAGAAACTTTTGTTGAAGAAACTTCAAACAATCCAACAGAAGAAGTCATTTCTTCGGTTGTGTCAAAACCATCTACTGATTACAAAATGGATGATTTAAAAGACAAAGTTTTTAATGAACTAACTAATCTAACTCAAAAAGCCATAGAATCAAAACAGGCAAAAACTTTTGTAGATAGTATTCCTGATAAATTAACTAGTTCTTTACTTAGGGGTAAAAAAACCAAAATTTGATTTATAAAACTAATTTTTATTAAATATATTAATAATTAATTTTTTTCTTACAAAAGCTAATCTACTAAAGGTTAGCTTTTCAGTTTTTTATTTTTTATTCCTTTAAAGGAATTTTTTTTATAATAATTAATTTTTTATTATTTGTCCATTTATCATCTTTTTTTGTTTTTTTATTTTCGCAAGGGGTTGAAAAAATAAAAAAAGATCTCAAAAAAACTCAAAAATTAACGATAAAAAACTTTCTTCGCCTCCCTTTGTTTACTTAAAAATAATTTCTAAAAGAATTTTGCATACAATTTTGTTTGTTTACAACTTTTTTTAATTTTTTTATCATCTCCTTATTGATTATAAATATAAAAAATAAAAGAAAGGCATGAAATAACATGAGCGGAACATCACCAGAAGGATGTTTAAGCATGGTCTTGCTTTCTGTTGTTTTTTTATCTTTAGGCATTTCCATAGGTTATTTATTTTATTCTTTTTTTAATCGAAAAAAACTAGATCAAGAGCAACAAAAATTTGAAATACAAGTTAAAAACAAATTAGAAGAATTGCGCCAGCATGAAAAAGAATTGATTTACAATGCCAAAATAGAAATAGTTTCCTTAAGACAAAAACTGGAACATGATTTGCATGAAAGAACTAATATTGTAGTTAGTTTAGAAGAAAAAAATAATCGTCGTGAAGAATTATTCAATAATAGAACAGAAAGTTTAAATAAAAGAGAACAATATTTAGATTCTAAACAACAAATGATCAATCATGTTAAAAAAAATCTAGAAAAACAGATTCAAGAACACGAGCACTTAATACAACAGCAAAAAATTAAATTAGAACAAATAGCTGCTTTGACACCACAGGCAGCACAAAAAATTATTATGGATGAAGTTAGGGATAAAACCGCTAACGAAGTTTTTGCATATATTAAAAAAGAAGAGGAAAAAGCAAAATCAGAAGTCGCTAAAAAAGCGAAAATGTTTTTAATTTCGGCGATGCAAAAATATGCTGGCGATGTTACAGGCGAAAAAAACATTAGTGTTGTTGAAATACCTAACGAAGAGATGAAAGGTCGTATTATCGGCCGTCAAGGTAGAAATATCAAATCTTTAGAGGTTTTAACAGGGGTGGATTTAATTATTGACGATTCTCCTTTAACAGTAGTTGTTAGTAGTTTTGACCCTGTTAGAAGGGAAATTGCTAAAAAAACTTTAGAATCGTTAGTTTCTGATGGTAGAATTCATCCTTCGCGCATCGAAAAAGCCTTAGAACAATCAACTACAGAAGTTGACAATTTTATTAAAGAAATGGGCGAAGAAGCAGTTTTTATTACCAAAATTGGCGAAGTTCATCAGGATTTAATCAAAATTTTAGGAAAATTACATTTTCGCTTAAGTTATAGTCAAAATATTTTAAAACATTCTTTAGAAGTGGCTTTTTTAGCTGGAAAATTAGCTGCAGAAATTGGTGAAAACGAAATTTTAGCCAGAAGAGCTGGTCTTTTTCATGATATTGGAAAAGCTTTAGACCACGAAATAGAAGGGAGCCATGTAGAAATTGGCGTCGCTTTGGCGAGTAAATATAAAGAAAAAAAAGAAGTGATTGACGCCATCGCTTCTCATCACGAAGACAAACCCCCGCAAACTGTTATTGCTGTTTTAGTTGCTATTGCAGACACTCTTAGTTCGGCAAGACCTGGAGCTAGAAAAGAATCAATAGAAAATTATATTCAAAGATTAACTAAATTAGAAAATATTGCTAATTCTATTAAAGGAGTGGCTCATTCTTATGCCATCCAAGCTGGTCGTGAAATTAGAGTTATCGTAAAACCAGACAAAATAAACGATGATTTTATTTTTCAAGTCGCAAGAATTATCAAAGAACAAATTGAACAAGATATTAGTTACAATGGAATTATTAAAGTTACTGTTATAAGAGAAATAAGGGCTATTGAAATAGTTAAATTATAGTCAACCGCGGGAGATTTGATTATGAAAATAATGTTTATTGGAGATATTTACGGCAAACCAGGAGTTGATTATTTTGCCGAAAAAGTTGATTTTTTAAAAGAAACTTACCAACCTAATTTTATCATTGCTAACGCCGAAAATGCTGATAACGGAAAGGGGTTAAGTTATAAAATTTATAAAAAATTACAAAAATTAGGTGTTGATTTAATCACCATGGGAAACCATATTTGGAAAAATAAACAAATTAAAGATTTTATCGATGATTCTAATGTAATCCGTCCCATCAATGATCTTCGACAAATAGGACAAGGTTATAAAATTGTTGAGTGTAGTAATAAAAAAATTTTAGTAATGAACGCTTTGGGACGTGTTTTTATTGACCCTAACCTTCATTGCCCTTTTAAGACTATCGATCATGTATTAGAAGAAAACAAATCCAAATATGATTTTTCTTTTTTAGATTTTCATGCTGAAGCAACTAGTGAAAAAATAGCTTTGACTCATTATTTTGATGGTCGTATTAACGCTATTGTAGGCACTCACACTCACGTTCAAACCAACGACAACCGTCTTTTTCCTCATAAAACACTTTATATTACTGATGCTGGGATGACAGGAGCGAAAAATGGTGTAATAGGTAAAGAAAAAGGACCTATTATTGATTCTTTTTTAGGAAAAAAAGATTTTTTTGCAAGACCGAATGCCACAGGCAAAAGACAATTAAATGGTGTTCTTGTAACTTTACAACCAGAACAAATTATTCAAAAAATTAACTTATCAGAAGAATAATGATTTTTCAATCTTAGTTTTTAAGTTTAAATCAATTTCATTGAGGAAATTATTGTGAAAAAAGTAATTGCTATCACTGGTCCAACCGCTTCAGGAAAAACCGACCTCTCTATTAAAATAGCCAAAAAATTTAATTTAGAAATCATTAATTGCGATTCAACCCAATTTTATCAATATTATAACATTGGAACTGCTAAAATTACTCCAGAAGAAACTCAAGGAATTAAACATCATCTTTTAGATTTTCTTTTACCAGAACAACATTATAGTATTTATCATTTTCAAAAAGATGCACGGCAAAAAATTAATACCATACCTTCGCCTTTGTTTGTTGGAGGTAGTGGGTTATATCTTAAATCCGCTCTTTTTAACTATGAATTAACCCCCAAATTTTTTGTAAAAAAAACTTTTACAGAACAAGAATTACAAAAGATGCTTGCTGTGATCCAAGAAAAAGATCCTCAATTAGTTTTAGATATAAAAAATCGTCCTCGCATTATCAATTCTTATTATAATGCTATTTCAGGGCATCTCAGTTCTCAAAAAACTCAAAAAAACTCTCCTTTGTATCCTCTTTTAATTTTTTATCTTGACATCGATCGACAAGTGTTAAAAAAAAGGATTATTTTAAGACTAGAAAATATGTTAAATCAAGGCTTGATCGAAGAAGTAAAAATTATTTTTGCTAACTTTGATCAAGCTAATTTTAATATTATTGGATATCGTGAAATTAAACTTTTTTTAGAAAAAAAGATTAATCTAGATGAGGCTAAAAACTTAATTATCCAAAAAACGATGCAATATGCTAAAAGGCAAAAAACATGGTTTAAAAACCAACTTAAACCAATTATAATAGATGCTTTATCTCCTTCTTTAGAAATAGAAGTGTCTCAGATAGTCAGTAATTTTTTAAAAAATAAGGAGTAAAATCATGATTAATACTAACGATTTTAAAACAGGCCAAACCATTAAATTCAATAATCAAATTTTTCAAATTTTAGAGTTTTTGCATGTCAAACCTGGCAAAGGGGCTGCCTTTGTTAGAACTAAGTTAAAGAATTTAAGAACCGGAAGCGTCATTGACCACACTTTTAATGCCGGCATCAAATTAGAGCCTGCCTTAATTAACAAAGTCAAAATGCAATTTATTTATTCTTCCGAAGAACAATATATTTTCATGAATACCCAAAATTATGAACAGTTAGAAATCAACAAAAATCAATTAAAAAAATATCTTTCATATTTTTATGAAGGTTTGTTAGTTGAAGTTATCTTTTATGATAATGATGAAATTTTAGGTATTAGTTTGCCTGATAAAATTTCTTTAAAAGTGACTTACACAGAACCTGGAGCCAAAGGGGACACCAAAACTAATTCCCTAAAAGATGCTACTTTAGAAACAGGTTTAGTTATTAAAGTTCCGCTTTTTATTGTTACAGGCGAAAAAATTATCATAAATACTGAAACAGGGCTTTATTTATCAAGAGATAATAATAAGTAATTTTTTTCTTTGAGCCATTTTTGTTTTGATTTACTGATTTTTTTCGGCTTTTTCTTTTTTCCGATATCTTTTTTGTTATATAATGAGAATAGTTATGTTAATATAAGTTATTTAAAAAATCTTTTTTGTTAAAATAACTAAAAAAGTAAAGGAAATAAGAAATTATGGATCTTTGGAATTTTTTAAGTAATATGAAACATTTTTTCACTTATCTTGTTGGTTTTACAAGTGGATTTATTTTTTTTGGTTTTGTTTATTGCTGGCTTTCTTTGCGTAGTGTTAAAAAAAACTTTGTTCACGGTAAAGTACCAAAAGATGTTAACCAAAAAGTGATCCTTGAATTAATTGAAGCCAAAAAACAAGATTTTAAAAGCAAAATCAAAAAAGATAAAGATAATTTTGGTAATCTTTTGCTTGCCTCAGTCCGAGAGTTGACTTTAGAAATTATTAATCAGTTTTATCCAGACTCCAAATACCCTTATTTAGAGTTAACTATTGATGAAAGTCTTATTTTGATGCTTTATATTAACCAAAGAATTGATCAGATTTTCCAAAATAAGATTTTAATAATTTTTCGAAAAATGACTTTAAAAAGAATTTTTATCATCAGAGAAGCAATTGTTAAAAAAAACATGGTTCAAAAAATTCAAAAAACTAAAAAAATTACTACCACCTTGGGTAATATCACCAACTTACTTAATCCCTTTCATTGGATTAAAAAAATTATTTTTGATAAGCCTTTAGAATTAATCTTCATTCAAATAGGTGTTTCTTTGATAGCTATTACCGGAGAAGAGTTTTATAAAATTTATAGCAAAAAGATTTTTAAATCCGAAAGTGATGTAGAACAAGATTTGCAAAAAGTTTTGGAATCAGTGTCAAATGGCAAAAATAAGTAAAAATTAAACCAAAAAAAGAAAAAGGATTGGCTAAATGAAAACATTTAATTGGTTCCCTGGTCATATGAAAAAAACCTTTGACCAAATCAAAACTAATTTATCTTTGGTTGATATCGTGTTATTAATGTTAGACGCAAGAATGCCTTTTTCGAGCCTTAATTTTAAAATTTTGTCTTTAGTTAAACAACATCAAAAACCTTATTTAATTTTAATGAACAAAACCTCTTTAGCTGATTTAACTAAAACAACTGCTTTTATTAAATATTATTCGCAAAACCAAATCCTAGTGTTAGCTGTTGATGCTCTGCAAAAAAAACAAAATTTTACTATTTATCGAAAAGCTTTAAAAATAATTCAAACTTCCAAGCCACATTTTAAAACAAAAAGAAGTATTATTGATAATCAACCCAACATTAAGACGATGATAGTAGGAATGCCTAATGTAGGGAAATCAACTTTAATTAATAGTTTTGTTGGCAAAAAAGTTTTAAAAACAGCTAATTTAGCCGGTACGACTAAAAAAATTCAATGGATTAACGCCCTTAAACCTAATATTCAATTTTTAGACACTCCCGGGGTTTTATATCATCGTTTTTATGATCCTAAAATTAGTTTATCTTTGGCTTTGGCTGGATCTTTTAAAGATTCGGTTTTACCTTTGGAACATTTAGGACAACACGCCTTAAGTTATTTACAAAAGTATTATTTTCATAATTTAAAAAAAAGATTTGATTTGGATGACAATATTTTTCCAATCTTTGATTTAGTTCAATTAATTGGTCGCAAAAGAAACTTTTATACCAAAAATAGTCAAGTTGATCAAAATAAAGTTTATCAAACCATTTTAAAAGAAATACGAGAAGGCATTTTAGGTAAAATTAATTTTGATTTAGATATTTTACCCTTTTTAGATGTTTTTTTTAAACAACAAACTAAATTAAGCTAAAAAACGATAAGGAGGAATTAAAAATGAAACAAAAAGTTATTATAGTTGAGTCTCCTGCTAAAATCAAAACTTTAAGTCGTTTTTTTGATAATAAAATCGAAATTTTATCTTCCAAAGGACACATCAGAGATTTGTCTTTATTAGGCAAAGATAAACTTGGAATTGACATTAAAAATGGCTTTATTCCTAAATATGAGATCATTAAAGATAAAAATAGTCTAGTTGAAACTTTGCAGCAAAAAACTAAAAATAAAGAAGTTTTTTTAGCGACTGATCCTGACCGCGAAGGGGAGGCAATTGCTTGGCATTTATCAAAAGTTCTTAACTTGAAACCTCAAAGTGCTAATAGAATTGTTTTCCGAGAAATCACCAAAGAAGTAGTTTTAAAAGCTTTGGAACAACCGCGTAAAATTGACGAATTAT
The DNA here is from genome assembly GCF_041729705.1 of Candidatus Phytoplasma solani. Taxonomy (NCBI): domain Bacteria; kingdom Bacillati; phylum Mycoplasmatota; class Mollicutes; order Acholeplasmatales; family Acholeplasmataceae; genus Candidatus Phytoplasma; species Candidatus Phytoplasma solani. The sequence continues at coordinate 347,464 of NZ_CP103788.1, read as the reverse complement.
TGGTTTTTTCGCAAGAAACTAGAAGAATGCTTGACCGTATTATTGGTTTTAAGTTATCTCGTGTAGTTAGAAGAATTAAATCCCAGTCTGCCGGTAGAGTACAATCGGTAGCTTTAAAATTGATTGTAGATTTAGAAAAAGAAATTAATGCTTTTGTTCCTGAAGAGTATCACCTTATTACTGCTTTTTTTTCATCTTTTCAAGCTGAATACCAAAATCCTCAAAACAAAAAAATTAAAGCTTCAGAGGCTTTACAAATTATTAAATCTATCGCCAAAAAACCTTTTATAGTTAAAAAAATTAAACAATCTCAAATCCTTCAAAACCCAAAAAAACCTTTGATTACTTCGACTTTGCAACAAGAAGCCATCAATTATCTTTATATGACTTCTAACCAAACAATGAGAGTCGCTCAAAAGCTTTACGAAGGAATTGATGTGGCAGGCGAACAAGTGGGATTAATCACTTATATAAGAACCGATTCTCAAAGATTTTCTGATGTTTTTGTCAAAGACGCTCAAAAATTCATTAAATCCAAATATGGTAAAAAATATTTATCAGTTTTTCGCCAAACTAAAACAAATCAAACTCAAGACGCTCATGAAGCTATTAGACCGACTGATTTAAGTAAAACTCCAGAAAATTTAGCTCCATACCTAGATAAATATGAATATCGCTTGTACGAGTTAATTTATAAAAGAACGTTAGCAAGCTTTATGAAATCGGCTGTTTTCCAAAAAAATCAAGTTTTTTTTGAAGTCGAAAAACACTCCTTTTTAACAGAAGGGCTAGTAAAAATATTTGATGGTTATCAAAAAATTTTAACTGATACCACTAAAGACAAAATTATCCCGGAATTTCATTTAAATGAAACATATTTACCTGAAGAAATTCAAGATTTGCAAAAATTTACCACCCCACCGGCTCGTTTTTCAGAAGCTACTTTGATTAAAACCTTAGAAAAACTTAACATTGGTAGACCTTCGACTTATTCGCAAATTATTTTCACTCTCAAAAAAAGATTTTATGTAGATCTGTTAGAAAAACGTTTTTTCCCGACTGAGCAAGGTATTTTAACTATTCAAAATTTAGAAAAATTCTTCGAACAAATCCTAGATACTCAATATACAGCCAAAATGGAAGAAGATCTTGACCAAATTGCTTCCGGAACAGTTGATAGTAAACAATTACTGCAAAAATTTTACCAAAATTTTCATAAATTTTATCAAATAGCAGATAAAATGATTGAAAAAGTAAAACCGATTGAAACTGATCAAATATGTAATTTATGTCAAGCTCCTTTGATGATTAAAAAAAGTCGTTATGGACAATTCTTGGGTTGTAGTCGTTTCCCTGAATGCAAAAATACCGTCCCTTTGCAAACGCAAACAAACTCTCAATCAGAAAACAAAAAAGTAAAACCGATTGAAACTGATCAAATATGTAATTTATGTCAAGCTCCTTTGATGATTAAAAAAAGTCGTTATGGACAATTCTTGGGTTGCAGTCGTTTCCCTGAATGCAAAAATACCGTCCCTTTGCAAACGCAAACAAACTCTCAATCAGAAAACAAAAAAGTAAAACCGATTGAAATTGATCAAATATGTAATTTATGTCAAGCTCCTTTGATGATTAAAAAAAGTCGTTATGGACAATTCTTGGGTTGCAGTCGTTTCCCTGAATGCAAAAATATTGTTAAAATGAAAAAAAAATAACCTTTGTTGCCATCGAGCCAAAAAAAAACGAAACCATCTTAAAACAAAAAAAGTCAAACCGATTATCAATTGATAAACAATTTAACTTTTAATTTATTATTCTAATGTTTTTTTGTTCTTTTTTAATTTTGATAATAAAGCGTAAGCATAAACAAAACATAAAAATTAACATAATGCAGTTTGAAAAGAAGTTAGCTGTACTATAAACATGATATTCATATTTTTCTCCAGGCTGGAATATAGAAAAAAAATTCCTAAACAAACAAAGAAAAGGGATTCTAAAAAGATAAACTCGTCCGAAATTTAAAAATAAATCATATTTTGGCTGTTTCGCTGCGATCAAAAAAGTAGATATAATTTCTAATTGAGTCGTTATTAAACTAGTTGTTAAAAGCCCTCCAATTAAAAATTCTGAAAAACCAGGAGGAATTTTTTTAGTAATTTGATTTTCTGCTTTTCCTAAATTTTTGAAAAATAAGTATATTTTATCTCCTAAACCAAAACCCATATAATTGTTAGGTGCACAAATTAAATATGTGAAAACGAAAACAAAAAAAACAAAAATAGAAGTAATAATTAAAGTTTTTATTGCTCTTTTAATGTTTTTGTTTCCTAAATTTTCTGAAACAATCATTAATTGCCCTTCTTTTAAGGAAAAAGAAATTTGCGTAAACAAACTAATTACTGCATCAGCGGCTCCTATTTTACTTAATGTTCCTTTTTCAAATCCTTGAAAAAATAAAAAAGGTTCGTCTTTACTGCTATCTATCATCCATAAAGTTAATAACCGACCAAATTCATAAAACATTTTCCCTAACATCAAAGGAAGAGCCAGTTTAAGGATATTTTTAATTATTTTTTTATTTTCCCAAAAGTTTTTCCAACAAAAATCTTTAATGCTTAAATAAAAAGGATTTTTTTGGTTCAAAAGGGTAATGAAAGCTACTATCGTAATACAAGCATAAGATAATATTGAAGCTATCTCCAATCCTAAAGGATTTTTTTGGTTGAATGTATAATAAATTAAACAACTTAAACCGATTTTAAAAGTCATCATTAGACAATTTAAAACTAATATTTTTTTGAGTTTTCCTAAAATTCTTTCAGTTCCTAAGAAAAACACGTTAATGGCTAACAAAATGACTCCCAACATTTTTAATCTAAAAGCCCAAATACAACTTTGATTAATTTCTTCCTCTAATGTGTTGTATTTTTTTAATCCCATGATGTTGTTGCAAAATGGTTCAGCCAAGATAATCATTATCAAAGCTACTAAAATACTGACACCAATCAATAAAACAAAAACCGAAGAAGCTATTTGACGAGCTTTTGGGTTATATATATCTTTGCTTTTGCCAATTTCTCTTGCAATTAAAGTAATCCCTGCAATCCCTAAACAAGCACCGATAGAATCAACAATGGTTTGAATAGACTTAGAATATTGAATAAAATCACCGATAACATCTTTATTAATACTAGAAACGGCGAATAAAGCATCAATGTTACCAAATAAAGCCTTAAAAATATTAAAAACAATAATAGGGAAAGAAACAATCAATAAAGATTTTAGCAAATTTCCTTCCAAAACCAAATTACTTAATTTTTCTTTTTTGCTAACGATGTGCTCCCTTTTGTTCATTGAATCATTTCCTTTCGCTTCTTTAATTAATTTGTTATTTTAAATAAATTTTTTAATATTATTATTTTAGCTACTTTAGTATAACATATAAAAAAATAATTGTCAATTTTCTTATTTACTATTTTCACCTGAAACACTAAATAAATTATTTTTTTATCCTTAACATTTTTTTGCGGTAAAAGAATGTTTTTTTGGTGAAAAAAAATAATAATAAATGCTTTTTGGTTGCAATATTGCTTTTTTTTTATAAAATTAGAATGTAGCCGGTTATTAACTTGAAATAGTCACATTAATTTTATTGAGCTTTTTTCAATTAAAAATGATTTTAAAACATATAAAAATATTAAATATTTTGTTTTTAATTAATCATAAATAAAACTAAATTTAGGAAATAACTTTTATGTTTTTAACAGTTATTTTAAGAAAATGTTATAATTGGAGGTGTTTGATATGTAAACATTTTATGTAAATTTGTTTTAATATGGTATTTTTTATTTTTATACAAATATGAAATTAATGTTTTTGCTCTAAATGATTATTTTGTTATTTAATTGCTATATTTAATTACTATTTTGATATTTAATAATTAAGTTTTAATGAACGAAAAATAAAAGTTATTTTTTGAACAATAATTTTTAAAGTTAATAAATAATTAATAAAATAATCATAAAAGAGGGTTTATATTGAAGATGAAAAACAAAAAAGAAATTAAAAAAATTGCTGTTTTAACTTCCGGAGGGGATGCTCCCGGCATGAATGCTGCCATTAGGGCAGTTGTTTTAGAAGGAAATAAACAAGGGTTTGAAGTTTATGGAGTTAAGGATGGCTATTTAGGGTTATATAAAAACGAAATTCAACTTTTAGAACCAAATTCCCTTCCTCGCATTATTAATATCTCAGGAACCTTTTTAGGGACTTCTCGTTTTATCCCCTTTCAACAAGATTTATCGATTCGTCAACAATGTGCAAATAATTTAAAAAAATTAGGTATTGAAAAATTAGTTGTTATTGGTGGCGATGGTTCTTATAGGGGGGCGATGAGGTTAGAAGAAATAGGAATTAAATGCGTTGGTTTACCAGCTACCATTGATAATGATATTAATGAGACCGATTTTACAATTGGTTTTAGTACTGCTTTAAGCAACGTTGTTGATGCAATTGAAAAATTACGTGATACTTCTATTTCTCATCGCAGATGTAGCATTATTGAAGTCATGGGACGTCACAAAGGGGATTTAGCTCTATATGGAGGAGTGGCTGCTGGAGTGGATTTAATTATAACTCCTGAAAACTTTTTAGACAAACAAAAAATCTTTGACAAAATTAAAGAACTAAACGAAAAAAAACAAAGACATGCAATTGTAGTTGTAACTGAGCATCTTTTTGATGTCTTTAGTTTGGCCAAAGAAGTTGAACTAAATAGCGGCTTTGAAACTAGAGCTCAAATTTTAGGACATATTCAAAGAGGCGGAAAACCAACTGCTGAAGATTTGGTATTAGCGGCTAGAATGGGTAGTTTTGCTGTTCAATTATTACAAAAAAATATTTCTAATTGCGGAGTTTGTTTAAAAGGATTAAAATTACTTGATGTTGATTTTAAAGAAATTTTTAACAGCAAATAAAAAAATATAATTTATTTTCCACAGTATCAAATTTATTATCTAATTTAATTTTAGATTTAGAGACAATATTTAAATATAATAAAAAGAAGGTCTTTTTCAATGAATATTCATCATACTCGTCAAATTGCAAAAAAAAATAATTTTTCTCATCCCCCAAAACCAAACACTTTTAAAGGTCCTATTTGGAAAAATCTAATTATTCTTACTTTCCCAATTGCTATTTATTTACTTTTTCAACATTTAAGCACTTCTATTGATTACTTCATTATTGGAAATCCAAAAAAAATAGCTAATGTAGATTCAACTATTACTTACATGAAACAAATCAAAAAGATACTGCAAAGCATAGCAATTTCTTTAGGAGGGGCTGGAGTAGTTTTAGTAGCGCGCGAATATAAAAAGGAAAATAAAGAAAAATCCAAACAATATGCTACTTTAGCTTTTTTATTGGCTGTAGGTATTTCTTTGTTTTTTTTAACTGTCTTAGCTTTAGGAGTATTTTTGCCTAAACCTTTAGGAGATTTGTTTTTAAAAGATAATTACCATGGAGATGGTGGTCTTTTATATTATCAACTTTCTTTAATAACTTTTGTTTTTATTACTATTAATTCTGTTTTTATTGGGTTAGAACGTTCTAAAGACAAAACTAAATTTATTTTAATCTTAAATGTTTTTTTAATCATTACAAGAATTATTATTTCTTTTATTTATAAATTTGCTAAAGAAAAAGATACAGTAACAGTTAATGATTTAGCTTTAGCCGATTTATTATCAAATTTATTAATTACTTTTATTGCTTTTTATTGTATGTTTAGTCCTAAAAACCCGTTTCAATTGCAATTTAAAGGGTTAACTTTCCCGAAAAAGATAATTTTGGAAATGCTTAAATTATCAGGGATTTTAATTATTGGAAAAGTTACTTATGAAATTGGTAAAAAAATTATCCTTGATATGGCTACTAATTATTATGGTAAAGAATTAGTCGCCATTTCAGGTTTGGTTGCAGTTGTTAATGGTATTTGTTATGCCATTTCTCAATCTTTTGAAGATTCACAATCTGCGATGGTAGCGCAAAGTGTTGCTTGCGAAAGTGACAAAAAAACTTTTCAAATCTTTAAAAATGTTTTTGTTATTACTTTAATTATTGGTATTATTGGTTTTTTAACTAATCATTTTTGTGGAGACAATTTGTTGCGCGCTTTAAAACCAGGTAAAACTTTTACTAATACGGAAAGTGAAAATTTTAAAATAATTTTATTTTGGGAAGGAACTTCTTTGTTTACTTCTATTTGGGCTTCAATGATGATGGGCTATATTTTATCTTACAAAAAAAGTGCTAACCTGATTTTTTGGATGAACCTTTTAAGAGTAACTTTAAGAATAGCTATTTTATTTTGTTTACATTATTGCAGCAAAATCTCTTCTGCTCAGCAATTTGGTTTAAGCACTTTCGGTAGCAATGTAACTGTTTTAATAGTAACAGCAATCATTTTTATTTCTTTTTTAAGAAAAAACAAAATACATTCACTTAAAACCCAAAAGTAATTAAATTAAAATATACAAAAAATAAGGAGCTCTAAATGAGTTTAAAATTAAATCTTAATGGAATTCAAACATTTTTAAATTGGGAGCAAGAAATACCCACTTATCTTCCTCAAATAAAGGCTATTCATCATAAATTACATCACGATGAAAACATCAAAAACCAATATTTAGGATGGTTAGATTTACCTTTGAATTATGATCGCCAAGAACTTGAAAGAATAAAACAATTGCGAAAACAAAATCTTGATTTAGATGTTTTAGTAGTTGTTGGAATTGGAGGTTCTTATTTAGGCGCTAAAGCTGGAATTGAATTTCTTCAAATTCCTTTTGCAAAAAATAAACCTGAAATAATTTTTGCAGGTCATCAAGTATCAGGAAATTATTTAACTAATCTTTTAAAATATTTAGAAAATAAAAATTGGGCTATCAATGTTATTTCTAAATCCGGAACAACTTTGGAACCAGCTTTAGCTTTTAGAATTCTTAAAGAAGCAATTGAAAAACAATACGGAAAAGAAAACTCCAAAAAACGTATTTTTGCTACCACAGATAAACAAAAAGGAAATTTATTTAATTTATCCAAAGAAGAAGGTTATGAAATGTTTGTAATTCCTGATTCTGTTGGTGGAAGGTTTAGTGTTTTAACTAGTGTAGGCCTTCTTCCTTTTGTTTTTGCTAACTTAGATGTAGATGCTATGTTTCAAGGGGCTTTACAGGCCTTAAAAGACACTTCTTCAGATAATTTGATTCAAAATCAAGCTTATCAATATGCTTTAGCTAGATATTTAATGTATACTAAAATGGATAAAAAAGTAGAGTTATTAGTTACTTATGAACCTAATTTAGTGTTTTTTTCCGAATGGTGGAAACAATTATTTGCTGAATCAGAAGGAAAAGACAACAAAGGACTTTTTGTAGGTTCTATCAGTAATTCTACTGATCTTCATTCCTTAGGACAATTCATTCAAGAAGGTAAAAAAATTATTTTTGAAACTATTTTAAATATAACTTCTACAAAAAATGATTGTTTTGTACCTAAAATAAGCAATGATTTAGACAATCTTAATTATATAGCTCATAAATCTTATTCAGAAATTAATCAAAAAATCCTTCAAGCAACTAAACAAGCTCACATCGAAGGTGAAGTTCCTAATTTAGAAATTGTTATTCCTAAATTAGATGAATTTTATTTTGGTTATTTAGCTTATTTTTTTCAAAAAGCTTGTGCTATGTCAGGGTATTTATTAGGAGTTAATCCTTTTAATCAACCTGGAGTAGAAATATACAAGAAAAAAATGTTTGCTTTGTTAAAAAAATAAAAAAAGAGAGAAATGATTAAATTTCTCTCTTTTTGTTTTATTTCTAATAAATTTAAATTTTTTTAACTACAAAATAATTTAATTATAATAAATCAAATTGATTTCAATTTATTTTTATGATACAATTTATACGATTTATAAAATAACATAATTATTCTTTTTTTCTAAATAATTTTATTTAGATTAAAAAAAAAAATTAAATTTTATATTTCAAATTTCATTGTTAGAAGGGTGTTTTAAAAAATTAATATACACAATGAAAAACAAAATAAAAAAAACCTTTTATTTTCTTTTTATTTTGTTATTTTTATTTGCAATTACAACTCAAATTTTTACTTTAAATGCTTTCAAAGAAAATAATGGAAATAATAAAGAAATCTATTTTAATGATTATGAATTTGTTAAAAAAATAAAAAAACTTTCTCCAAAATTTGAAAATAATAATCAATTATTAGAAAAAATATTAGAATACATTGTTGAAGAAATTAAATTTATTTTTGGTAATTTTATTAATCAACCTAATTTAAAAGAACAATTAGATTTTATAGAAAAATATAATATTATTAGTGAATTCAACTATTCAGTTCAACAAACTGTTTCTGATATAGATAAATTTATTTTAGTTTTACCCGGAAATACAACGGAATTTAGAAATTTTGACAATTATTTAATGGCTAAAAATAATAAATTTCATGGTTCAAAAAATTATTCATGGAGTATGTGGTCTCCTTCTAATTTTTTTTTCCTTTCTAAACATTATATTAGTTTTTTAATTGAAAACTTTTCAAAATTACAAGAACAAGAAAAAAAAATTAAAGAAAAAGAATTAGAAATTCAAAAATTAACTAATATCTCTCAAAGTGAAAAAGAAAAATTACAAAAAGAGATTAATCGACAAAAAAAATCACTAAAATTAGAACGAAATAAAATTTTGTCTCAAGCTAAAATAATTGAAAAACAAGAACATGAAATTCAGAGACAAAAAAACCAAATTAAAAGTCAAGAAGAAGAAATTGAAAAACAAATTAACGAAGTAAAAACATTAAAAAAAGATATTGAAAAAAAACAAAACGAATTAAATTCTAATCAAAAATTATCAGAGCAAGAAAAAGAAAAATTACAAAAAAAAATTTCTACTTTGCAAAGGCAATTTGAATCATATCGAAATAAAAACAATTTTTTACAAAAAGATATTGACCAAATTAAAAGTAATTTAGAAACCAAAGAATTAGAAATTCAAAAATTAACTAATATCTCTCAAAGTGAAAAAGACAAATTACAAAAAGAGATTAATCAACAAAAAGAATCACTAAATTCAAATCAAGAACAAATATCTTTTCAAGCTCGAACAATTGAAGCACAAGAAAACCAAATTAAGAGTCAAAAAGAAGAAATTGAAAAACAAAAAAACCAAATTAAAAGTCAAGAAGAAGAAATTAAAAATCAAAAATCAGAAATACAAGCAAAAAATGTTCAAACTAACCAATTAAAACAAGAAATAAGCAATAAACAAAATGAATTAGATTCCAATAAAAATTTTTCTCAACAACAACAAACTCAATTAAAACAAGAAATTAACGCCTTACGACAAAATATTAACAACAATCAAATCCAAATTGAACTTTTGCAACAAAAAATGCAAGCAACTCAAAATTCATTGCACGAAAAAGAGTTAGAAATTCAACAATTAACTAATATTTCACAAATTGAAAAAAACGAATTACAACAAAAAATCGATGCTCAAAAATTATTAGCTGCAGAAAATCAAAAAAATTTGAATCAATTAAAACAAGAAAACAATGATTTCAAAAATCAAATTGCACAAAAAGATGTCACAATTAAGAGTCAAAAAGAAGAAATTGAAAATCAAAAAAACCAAATTAAAAGTCAAGAAGAAGAAATTGAAAAACAAATTAACGAAGTAAAAACATTAAAAAAAGATATTGAAAAAAACAAAACGAATTAAATTCTAATCAAAAATTATCAGAGCAAGAAAAAGAAAAATTACAAAAAGAAATTTCTACTTTACAAAGGCAATTTGAATCATATCGAAATAAAAACAATTTTTTACAAAAAGATATTGACCAAATTAAAAGTAATTTAGAAACCAAAGAATTAGAAATTCAAAAATTAACTAATATCTCTCAAAGTGAAAAAGACGAATTACAAAAAGAGATTAATCAACAAAAAGAATCACTAAATTCAAATCAAGAACAAATATCTTTTCAAGCTCGAACAATTGAAGCACAAGAAAACCAAATTAAGAGTCAAAAAGAAGAAATTGAAAAACAAAAAAACCAAATTAAAAGTCAAGAAGAAGAAATTAAAAATCAAAAATCAGAAATACAAGCAAAAAATGTTCAAACTAACCAATTAAAACAAGAAATAAGCAATAAACAAAATGAATTAGATACCAATAAAAATTTATCTCAACAACAACAAACTCAACTAAAACAAGAAATTAACGCCTTACGACAAAATATTAACAACAATCAAATCCAAATTGAACTTTTGCAACAAAAAATGCAAGCAACTCAAAATTCATTGCACGAAAAAGAGTTAGAAATTCAACAATTAACTAATATTTCACAAATTGAAAAAAACGAATTACAACAAAAAATCGATGCTCAAAAATTATTAGCTGCAGAAAATCAAAAAATTTGAATCAATTAAAACAAGAAAACAATGATTTCAAAAATCAAATTGCACAAAAAGATGTCACAATTAAGAGTCAAAAAGAAGAAATTGAAAATCAAAAAAACCAAATTAAAAGTCAAGAAGAAGAAATTGAAAAACAAATTAACGAAGTAAAAACATTAAAAAAAGATATTGAAAAAAACAAAACGAATTAAATTCTAATCAAAAATTATCAGAGCAAGAAAAAGAAAAATTACAAAAAGAAATTTCTACTTTACAAAGGCAATTTGAATCATATCGAAATAAAAACAATTTTTTACAAAAAGATATTGACCAAATTAAAAGTAATTTAGAAACCAAAGAATTAGAAATTCAAAAATTAACTAATATCTCTCAAAGTGAAAAAGACGAATTACAAAAAGAGATTAATCAACAAAAAGAATCACTAAATTCAAATCAAGAACAAATATCTTTTCAAGCTCGAACAATTGAAGCACAAGAAAACCAAATTAAGAGTCAAAAAGAAGAAATTGAAAAACAAAAAAACCAAATTAAAAGTCAAGAAGAAGAAATTAAAAATCAAAAATCAGAAATACAAGCAAAAAATGTTCAAACTAACCAATTAAAACAAGAAATAAGCAATAAACAAAATGAATTAGATACCAATAAAAATTTATCTCAACAACAACAAACTCAACTAAAACAAGAAATTAACGCCTTACGACAAAATATTAACAACAATCAAATCCAAATTGAACTTTTGCAACAAAAAATGCAAGCAACTCAAAATTCATTGCACGAAAAAGAGTTAGAAATTCAACAATTAACTAATATTTCACAAATTGAAAAAAACGAATTACAACAAAAAATCGATGCTCAAAAATTATTAGCTGCAGAAAATCAAAAAAATTTGAATCAATTAAAACAAGAAAACAATGATTTCAAAAATCAAATTGCACAAAAAGATGTCACAATTAAGAGTCAAAAAGAAGAAATTGAAAATCAAAAAAACCAAATTAAAAGTCAAGAAGAAGAAATTGAAAAACAAATTAACGAAGTAAAAACATTAAAAAAAGATATTGAAAAAAAACAAAACGAATTAAATTCTAATCAAAAATTATCAGAGCAAGAAAAAGAAAAATTACAAAAAGAAATTTCTACTTTACAAAGGCAATTTGAATCATATCGAAATAAAAACAATTTTTTACAAAAAGATATTGACCAAATTAAAAGTAATTTAGAAACCAAAGAATTAGAAATTCAAAAATTAACTAATATCTCTCAAAGTGAAAAAGACGAATTACAAAAAGAGATTAATCAACAAAAAGAATCACTAAATTCAAATCAAGAACAAATATCTTTTCAAGCTCGAACAATTGAAGCACAAGAAAACCAAATTAAGAGTCAAAAAGAAGAAATTGAAAAACAAAAAAACCAAATTAAAAGTCAAGAAGAAGAAATTAAAAATCAAAAATCAGAAATACAAGCAAAAAATGTTCAAACTAACCAATTAAAACAAGAAATAAGCAATAAACAAAATGAATTAGATTCCAATAAAAATTTATCTCAACAACAACAAACTCAACTAAAACAAGAAATTAACGCCTTACGACAAAATATTAACAACAATCAAATCCAAATTGAACTTTTGCAACAAAAAATGCAAGCAACTCAAAATTCATTGCACGAAAAAGAGTTAGAAATTCAACAATTAACTAATATTTCACAAATTGAAAAAAACGAATTACAACAAAAAATCGATGCTCAAAAATTATTAGCTGCAGAAAATCAAAAAAATTTGAATCAATTAAAACAAGAAAACAATGATTTCAAAAATCAAATTGCACAAAAAGATGTCACAATTAAGAGTCAAAAAGAAGAAATTGAAAATCAAAATATTTCAATAAGTAATTTACATGATAAAGTTATATCTGCAATTGAGAAAAATAGTGAAAAAACAAATCACTTGTTTGAAATAACCAATCAGCAAATCAGCAAGTTAAACGAAAAATCAGAACAAGAAGAAAAAAATAAATTATTAAACTCTTTGGATAATTTCCAAAAATTCAAAGTGCAATTATCACAAATGCCTAGCGCTAAAGATATTATTGGTTTCAAAAAGGAAATAGAACAATTACAAGAGTTTTTTCATTATTTAAAAAATCCACACAAATATAAAGATATTGGGGTGCAAAAACCTCCTAAAGGAGTTTTACTGTATGGTCCACCTGGAACTGGGAAAACATTTTTAGCAAAATTTATAGCTCGTGAAGTTAATTTACCTTTTTTTGCTCTAGATTCTAGTCATTTTTCTAAAACATATGTTGGCGAAGGCCCGAAGTTAATAAACGATATTTTCGAACAAGCCCGCAAAGAATCTCCTAGCATTATATTTATTGATGAATGCGAAACAGTTTTTAGAAGTCGTGCTAGTGATAAACCGTCTAATTCTGATCATGATAACCTTATATCTGCTTTTTTAAGTCAAACTGAAGGATTTGAAACAAATTACCAAAAACCAATTTTCCTTATTGGCGCCACAAATTATAAGGATCAAATTGATCCAGCTATTTTAAGCCGTTTTAGCAGTCAAATAGAAATCAATTTGTTAAGCAAAGAAGATAGAAAAAAGTTTATAAAAAAATTAGCTAAAAAATATCAAATAGACATTAGAGGTTATCAATATTTAGATCAACTTAATGATATTTTAGAAGAGCAATCAGATATATCTTTGAAATCACAAAGAAAATTAACAGATATATTAGATCAAGCCGCTATTAAAGCGGTATTAAAACATGATCACCTAAATATATTACCTATTGATTTACAGATGTCTTTATTTAGGCAGATAGGCGTCGATTTTAATTGGGAAAATCACGAGCATAATGCATATTCATTAAGAGAATTAGAAAATTTAAAAGAGTATAAAGGAATTGAAATTAAACACCTTTATAAAGATACTCAAAAATTTGACACTGCCAAAGAGCAAAGTTATTTTCAAAAAATTTCTTATTATTCGGCTTTAAATCAACAAAAAGTATATAATTATAATAATTATGAAATTAAAAATATCAACTTTTCGAAAGAACCAAACAAAATTCAACAATATTATGGCACTCTTAATTTTTTACCTAAAGAATTGCTAGGTTTTTATTTTGTGGGCAAAAAAAATATCAAAAATATTGACATTCCTGTTGTTAACACTTTAGAAGAGGTTTTGTTTATACACAAACAAAACATCAAAACTATTTATTTTATTTGGGATATTAATAAAATCAAAGCCAATATTAATTTTTCTGACAATTTAATTAATTTAAATAGAAAAAGATATCCTTTTTTGAGTTTTTTAGAAATTTTACCAAAAATTGATATTTTGGTTCAACAAAAAAACACTAATGAAACAGATATTAAACAAATTATAACCCAATATATCCCTGAAACTAAAAAAAAAATTATAGCAGAAACGTTAAAAGAAGCGACTTCAAAAAATAATTGGTTTTCGTCAGAGGAAACACAAAAAATAATTAGCGAAATCACAGAAGAACAATATGATCAAAATCATATTTCTTGGCATTCATTAAAAAGCGTTATTTTAAAAGATTTTAATACCAAAATATATCACAATCAACAAGAATTTATTCAAAAATACTTTAAAGAATCTATTGATAAAATCAACATTAATCATCCTCTTTTTGATAATGAAGCAATTACCAATATTAAACAAATAATCAAAAATAAAATCAATCAATTATATTTAAAGTCGTACCAATTAGCAAATATCAATCGAAAAAAAATGGAAGAAACCTTTACCAACATAAAAAACGATAATATCTATCAAATGATAGGCGATCAACTTCAAAATAAGATGAATGAATGCCGCTTCAATTATGCCGTTATTACCAAAAGCGAAATTAAAAATCAAATCGTTAATCAAATTAAAACTCAATTATTTCAACCTCAACTTAGCTTAGAAGAGTTTACAAAAACACTACAATCTACAATCGAAGAGCAAGAAACAAAAATTTTTAATCACTTAACGGAAGAGACCCTTGAAAATGTTATTAACTCGGTTTTGTTAAAAAACAATTTTGAAAAATCGTTGGAATTGCAGGAAATAGCCGAAATCAAAGCAAAAACTATCTTTTTTCTGAAAAAAGAATTAAAAATTCCTAACATCAATAAAAATAAATTTAAACAACATCTCAAAGCTTTTATCCAAAATTACCCATTTCAAAGGGATAATGGTGTTTTGGATTATGTTAAAAAAAACACCACAATGATTGCATCAATTGCTCTTATTCCTTCAACTTTGATTATTTTATTCGGTAAAAAGATAAAAAAACTAATAATTTAAATTACATACATTTTTTTATTTTTAAATAATAATTTTTTTTATATAATAACCAAAACTTTAGACTATCTGAAAAGATAGTTTTTTAATTTTTGTAAAATCAATAATTTATAGTTATAAAACATTATTAAACTAAATTAAAAAGATAGAATGTTTGCAAAAAATTTTATAATGTTAATATACTTTTTTTAATATTGATACAAAAAAATGAGAATCAACAATATGAAAAAATTAAACATAAACATTATCCAAATGAGCAAATTGAAGAAAAAAAGAGTATGACAATATAGGGTAATTTAATTCAAACAAATTTTTATAATGAAAATAGAAAAATGTTTCTCTTAGAAAAAGGTGCTGAATCGTTTATTTATGATGAAAATAGTATTCTTAAAGTTGTTGAAATATATGATGATCTTAACCTAGTTAAAATAGTTTACTATAACAAAAATAAAAAAATTAAAAATGTCGAAAAAAAGGGAAGTTTTTGCGAAAGATACCAAAATAACTATTTATAATGGCAACGAAATAATGGAATATATTAAAGAATATGATGTAAATGGATGCCTTAATTAAAAAAACTTATTATTATCCTGATGGTGCTATTAAATTTGTTGAAAATCATTAATAAATCAAAGATTTATTTTTTCCAAATCAAAAAATATAAGAGACTCTCAATAATTATAAGAATCTTTTTTTTATTTTTTAAAAATAACACTTTTTAATTGTTATTGGAAAAAATTATATTTATTTTTATTAAATAATGTGTTATAATAATTGAGAGATTTTTTTATTTTTAATATTTTGTTAGATTGTTTCAATAAAAAGGAGTTGATAGTGTCTTATTTAGTTTTATATAGAAAATATCGACCTCAAACCTTTCAAAATGTTGTTGGTCAAAAAATCATTATTCAAACTTTAAAAAACGCCATTAGATATCAAAAAATTAATCATTGTTATCTTTTTAGCGGCAATAAGGGCACTGGCAAAACCACTTTAGCCAAAATCTTTTCTAAAGCCATTAATTGTCTAAACCCACAAGCAGGAGACGTTTGTAATCAATGTCAAATATGTAAACAAAACCTTCAAGCAAGTGTTGATATTATTGAAATTGATGGCGCTTCTTATAATGGTGTTGATGAAATAAGAGAATTGCAAGATAAAGCCCAATATAAAGCTCATACAGGCAAATATAAGGTTTATATTATCGATGAAGTACATGTTTTAACTGTCAACGCTTTTAACGCTTTATTAAAAATTTTAGAAGATCCTCCTAAACATGTCGTTTTTCTTTTGATAACTACCGAAATATATAAAATTCCTGAAACTATTTTATCTCGCTCTCAGAGTTTTTCTTTTGAAAATTTAAACCTTGAAAATATAATTTTTCAATTAAAAAACATCGCTACTTTAGAAAATATTTTTATTTCTGATGATGCCATCAAAACTATTGCCAGTTATTCTGATGGCAGCATGCGCAATGCTTTAAGTTTATTAGATCAAATTAGCTCTTATCAAAATAGTTTAATTACCGCAGAAGATGTTGCAGAGATAAAAGGGTTGGTTTCAGGCAGTTTTTTAAAAAAAATGCTGCATTCTCTAATAGTTAAAAATCACCTTAAAGCTTTGGAATTACTTCATCAGGCCTTTGAAGTGGGTAAAAATCTTGATTTATTAGTTTTAGATTTAATTGTGGCTTTTAAAAATTATTTATTAGAACAAATTAAATCTTTAAAAACTAAATCCACTTCAAAAAATAAAGATTCTAAACAAATAAATGCATCAAATGAGCAATCATTTCATCTCGATTTTGTTTTAAAAACTTTAATCAAATTACAACAAGATTTAAAAAAAAGCGACCAAAAACATGTTTTGATAGAAATTGCTTTTTTGCAGATATGTTCTTTTTCAAGTCATAATCATAACTTAAATTTAATTCCGCAATTTAACCATCCAAAACCATTTCAACATCCCGATAAACCTCATAAAGATAATATTGAAAATAACTCTTTGATAGATGTTTCCTTAGATAAAACACTAAACCTAAATACAACCAAAATATCTCAAATAGAACTTTTTCCTATCTCCACTAAGTCCCTTTCAAAAACAGTGAAAAAAAAATTATCAAATGATAAAAAAAATCCTTATTTTTCAATTTCTTCTTTAAAAGATTTAGCCATGATTGCTTTTGATATTTTATCGCATCAAGATGAAACCAAAAGAAATATCATTGCTAACGCTTGGCAGAAATTAAAAAGCAATTATCAATCTTCTTCTAATAAAACCGCAGCTGAGCTTTTATATAAAGGTCAAATCACAGCTCTTAGTCAAAACAAAGAAATGATTTTAGTTTATCGAGATAATATCGCTTGTCAACAGATGTTAAAAAACAATATCAAAGAGTCAATTTTAAAGATTTTAAATGGTAAAAGTGAACTTATCAAAGATTATGTTTGTTTTTTAGATAAAGATTGGCAAACTTTAATAACTTTTTTTAAAGATAATGACTTGCCTTCGTTAGAATCTTTTTTAAAAATTTGTAATTGGAATTTAGAATTTTACCAAACACAAACTTCAACCAATAATCATCCTTTGATTGTTCAATTAGCTTATGATTTTTTTGATAAAAATATAGTAGAAATAATCAATTAATAACTAGGGGTTAATAAATAAAAAACATGAACACTCAAACCAATATATTAGAAAAATTAAAAAAAATGCAAGAAGACGTTGAAAATGCTCAAAAACAATTAGAATTGCAAGAATTTATAGGCAAAGCTGGCGACGTGACTATTATTTTGCAAGGAACCAAACAAGTAATAGATGTCATTATTAAAAAAAACAACAACATAGAAATTTTGCAAGAAAGCATTTTATTGGCTTTTAACACCGCTTTGCGAAAGTTAGAAAAAACTTCTAAAAAAATTATGGGTCAAGTATCAGGTGGTTTATCAGAATTTTAAAACGATATCAAAAATTAAGGTTAAAAAATTAAAAAGGGGGCAAAACTTTATGAAGACAACAAAAAGTGCAAAATCATTTTTAGAGACAGCTTATGAAATTACTAAAAAACAATGTAAACCTATTTTTATTTATGATTTGTTAAAACAAACATGTAAAAAACATCAAATTACGCATTTTAATGATTTTAATCAAATTAATCAGCTTTATTTAGATATTGTTTTGAGCGGCCAATTTGTTTTTTGCGACGATCAACATTTAATGATTAAAGAAAACAATAGAGAATTTTGGGATAAGGATTTTTTTGAAAAACCTCATACCGATCAAACTGATGATTTAGCTGATGATTTGGATTTTAAAGATTTCCTTTTGGAAGAAACAGAAAATCAAGATATCAAAGATAAGAATATTGATTCAGAATTAGAAGATGATTTGTTAGATAGTGAAAAAAATCCCCAGGAAAATAAAAAAAAGAACTCTGATGAAACTTTAGATGACAACGATAAACTTGATGACGATGAAGAAACATTAGATGAATATGAATATCTTTATGATAAATAAGTTTTTTTGATAAATTTATTTTCACTTTTCTTTTTATTCTTTAATTCAGTTTGGGTAAGGGATTTTTATTTTTTCATTACTGAAAATTTTAAGTCTTTTATAAAAGAAAATTTAAAAATATCAAAAATATTTTAAAAAAATGTTAGTAAAAGAGATTCAATATGTTTTTAGGCTTATACAATTACACTACTTATTTAACTTATCTTAATTTATTAAGTGGTTTTTGCGGCATCGGTTTTGCTGTTTATGGCAAATATATCTATTCTTTAATTTTTCTTTTATTATCAGGTATTTGTGATATGTTTGATGGTTTAATTAGTCGAATGAAAAAAAATCGCACTCTTATTGAAAAAAGATATGGCGTGCAAATTGATTCTTTAGCTGATATGATCAGTTTTGGTTTTTTACCTATTTTTATCAATCATTCTTTAACCTGGAACAAAGACAAATCACAATTTATATTATTACAAAAATTTGAAAATGAACCCTATTTTATTTTTTTAATTGGTTTTTTTTGGAGTTTATACCTTTTAGCCGCTTTAATTAGGTTAGCTTATTATAATGTTTTAACTGAAAGTAATAATATAAAAACTAAAAAGTTTATCGGCGTACCTGTGACAACGGCAGCCATTATTTTCCCTTTTTTAGGGTTTTTGAAAGAAAATAGTTTTATTACTAAGCAAAATGATTGGTTTTGGTTTTGGATACATTTTATTTGCATGACCTTGTTAACTTTCTTGTTTCTTTGCAACAAAATTACTTTAAAAAAACCCAAAGCCAAAAAAACTATTATTTTGATTGGTCTTGTTGGTTTTGTTTGGGTAGTTTTTCTTCTTTGTAGTAATTATATAACCACACAGAAATAGGTATTAATTAAATGAAAATCGTTAATTTAGAAGGTAAAATCATTAAACTAAATTCAGCTTCTGTTATTCAGAAATTTTTATATACCAACCTTGAAAAAAACTTCTTTAAAAGGCTACTTTTAAAAATACTTATCATAAGACCCATTTCTTGGGTAGTGACTTTGTATTGGTATACCCCTTGGTCACGTAGATACGCAAGAAAAATTATTAAAATACATCAAATCGCTTTAAAATCTTTTGAAAAAACAGAATTTAATTCTTATAATGATTTTTTTACAAGAAAATATAAGCAAATCCCAATTTCTCACAATAACTATAATTTTATAAGTCCTTGTGAAGGTAAATTAAGCATTTATCCGATTCAAAACAACTCTTTTTATCGCATCAAAGATACTAATTATAGTTTGGGTGATTTATTGAAGAATAAACATTTAGCTAGTGAATATCAAGGTGGTTTTTTACTTGTTTTTCGTTTAGAACCACACGATTATCATCGTTATCTATTTGTTGATGAAGGCAAATTTGTGTTTCAACCGCAAAAAATCAAAGGTAAATTGCACACTGTTAATCCGATCGCTTTTGCAAGTTTTAATGTTTTTAAAGAAAACACAAGAGAATATAGCGTTTTGCAAACTAAAAATTTTGGTCAGATAGTCCAAATCGAAGTTGGAGCTTTATTGGTTGGTAAAATTAAAAATCATCCTTGTCAAACTTTCAAAAAAGGACAAGAAAAAGGTTATTTTGAATGTGGTGGATCCACTATTGTTGTTTTGGTGAAAAAAAACGTTGTTGCTTTTGATAAACGCATTATAAAACACACACAACAAAATTATGAAACCCAAATTAAAATTGCCGAAGTTATTGGAACAAAAATTCACTAAAACTTTTTTTGAAGAAGTAATTATTAAAAATATTTTATTGTATCAACAAGAAAGGACAAAAACGTTTTGAATAATAAATGCTTAAACGCAAAATTTATTTTTATTACCGGAGGGGTTGTTTCTAGTTTAGGTAAGGGGATTACTGCCGCTTCAATCGGACAAATTTTGAAAAATCGTGGCTTAAAAGTTAGTATTCAAAAATTAGACCCTTATATTAACATCGATCCTGGCACTATGAGCCCTTATCAGCATGGAGAAGTTTTTGTTACCGATGATGGCGCCGAAACAGATCTTGATTTAGGGCATTATGAAAGGTTTTTAGATGAAAACATGTCTAAAAATTCCAACATTACATCAGGTCAAATTTATCAAAGCGTCATCAACAAAGAAAGACAAGGCAAATATTTAGGCAAAACCGTTCAAGTGATTCCCCATATCACCGAAGAAATCAAACAAAAGTTAGTCCAAGCTACTTTATTTCATCAATCTGATGTTGTTATCGTTGAAATTGGTGGCACTGTTGGTGATATGGAGTCAGCTCCTTTTTTAGAAGCCATTAGGCAATTTCGTCATGAATTTGGATATCATAATGTGTTGTATTTGCACACCACTTTAATCCCTTATTTAAAAAAAGCTAAAGAAATCAAGACCAAACCAACCCAACACAGCGTCAAAGAATTACGTTCTTTAGGGATACAACCTCAAATTTTGGTTTTAAGAAGTGAAATCCCCATCAATCAAGAAACCAAAAACAAAATCGCTTCTTTATGTGATATCGATCCAAAAGCTATTTTTGAAGCTTTAGATGTTGATGTTTTATATCAAATCATTATCAATTTAGCCGAACAAGGGATCGATGATTTTATTTTAAATCATTTTCAACTACCAACCCCCTTCAAAGCCAATTTGCAGGAATGGCGAACTTTGATCACTCGCATTCAAAACTTAAAAAAAAAAATAGTGATTGGTTTAGTTGGTAAATATGTTATTTTGCACGATGCTTATTTATCAATTTCCGAAGCTTTAAAACATGCCGCTTATCATTGTGATTGTGATATTGAAATTAAATGGATCGATTCTGAACAATTAAATAAAAACAATCTCGATTTTTGGTTAAGTGGATGTGATGGCATTTTAGTTCCTCATGGTTTTGGCGCTCGCGCGGTGGAAGGAAAAATTTTAGCAATCCAATATGTCCGCGAGAAAAAGATTCCTTTTTTTGGTATTTGTTTCGGAATGCAGTTAGCAGTAATCGAATATGCCCGTCATATCTTGTTATTAGATGGAGCTAATTCAACTGAAATTGATGAATTAACCATTCATCCAGTGATTACTAAAAAAACAACAGATACTAATTTAGGCGGCACTTTGAGATTAGGTTCTTATCAATGTGACCTGAAAGAAGATAGTAAAAGTAAAGCTATTTATCAACAAAAAACGATTTACGAAAGACACCGCCATCGCTTTGAAATGAATTATAATTATGTCTCTTTATTTGAAAAAAATAATGATTTTGTGGTAGCGGGTTTTAATCCTGAACAAAACCTACCAGAAATAATTGAGTTAAAAAATCATCCCTGGTTTATAGCAGTTCAATTTCACCCAGAATTTTTATCACGCCCTTTAAAACCGCATCCTTTGTTTCAAAGTTTTATTGAAGCTTCTTTGTTAAATAAAAAAACATTTGAGTAAAAAATAACTTAAAAATTGATAAGCAATTATAAACTATTTTATTCTTTAAGTTAAAAAATTAAATACTTATAAAAGCAATCTTAAATGATAATCTTTTTGTTTTTGGGTTTGGCTTAATTTTTCTGATGTTTTTGATGATGATTTAGCAACATTATTTAATAATTTAATATAAAAAAATCCCCTTTGTTAAAAGGGGGATTTTGATTTTATTGATTATGCACTGTTATAAAAAAGTGTAAATGAATTAATTTTTAATACCTAAATAGGCTAGTTTTTGCAACTAGTCTTTTTGTGTTTTTAAGAAAAAAAAGGCATTTTAAATGAATGATTTTTCAACAATCACCCAAAACTCTATCAAAAATTTTTTAACACAGCTTCGTAAAAAAATGAAAAAAATTGGTAACCTTTTAGGAAATATTGTGCCTTATAATATGAAAGTAATAATTGTTTTATCTTTTTTCGCCCCAACTTATTGAATTTTTGTTTAAAAAAAATAAAAAAATAAAAATAGCCTGTTAAAAATGCGTCTAAAACATTTACACTTTTTTATAACACCCCAACCTTTCTTTTCTTTCCTGACTATCGGTGAAATTTCAGGTTTTTTCAACAGATAACTAACCAAGATAAAACTAC
The DNA here is from genome assembly GCF_041729705.1 of Candidatus Phytoplasma solani. Taxonomy (NCBI): domain Bacteria; kingdom Bacillati; phylum Mycoplasmatota; class Mollicutes; order Acholeplasmatales; family Acholeplasmataceae; genus Candidatus Phytoplasma; species Candidatus Phytoplasma solani. The sequence continues at coordinate 325,045 of NZ_CP103788.1, read as the reverse complement.
AATCTTGTTAGACGCTTTTCTTTCGGGAGTTTTTTTTGGTAGCTTTACCCAGTAGGCTATATTATTTTACATATCTACTTTGTCTTCTTAGGTCATTGCAGGCTTTTATCTGTGAAACAATTTGGTCACAAAATCCTCTTGGCTAACTGATTTGGTCTTAATCTACTTTTATGAATTGCTGTAAGCCGTTATTCTTTCAAATAACTAACCAACTATATCTACTCAAAGAAAAGGGTTTGATCGGGTTTTCTGGCTATTTTGGTTTTTAGGCCTCTTTGGTGGACTAATAGAATAATTGAAAATTCTTTATCCAATTATTTTAATTTATTTTTATGTTCAAGGATTCAAAATGACAGTCATTGGGCATATTTATTTTTTAAATCAACCAATAAATTATCGAAAGCGAACCAAAAAATATATTATCACCTTTAAAATTAAAAAACCCTTTTTATTGAATAGAGTTTTTTTCTTTCGAACTTACTATTCGTTGAATAAATTATCAATCGCCTCTTTAAGTTCTTGAGCGTTTTTGACAGTTATGTTGTCTGTTTTGGAATTATTATTGAGAAACGACGTTTTGTAAGCATCATTCACAGAATTAAAATTTTTCTTATATCTTGATTCATTTTGATAACGTTGGATAACAAGAATCTTGATTTTATTTAACTGATTTTTAATTTCTTTTTTTTTATGTTTTTTTTTATTTTGATCTTTTTCTTCATCGAACTCTTTAACTAAAATCAACAAGCTTTCTCCAGATTCTTTTGCCCAAGTTTGTTGGGGAGAAAGCCAATTTATCGGATTAAAAGAAATCCAAAAACCTAAACCTAAATAAAGAGTAGTTATAATAAAAGCAGCTCCAACAATGATTTTTGTTTTTTTAGTAGCTATAAATTTCATTTTTATTACATTTTACCTTCCTTATTGTGTTACAACATCCCTAAATGATAATTTTATATCTTTTAATTATTTTACCAGCAAAATTACATTCTAAATACCAGTTTTAATTGAACTATTGTTTTATTTTACTTTTTTAAAAAGTTTTTGCAAGATTTTATCAGCGTTTTCATCAGGCTCTATTTGGGTTATTTTTTTTTTATGCAATATTTTATCAATATAAAAAACCGATGTTTTTTTGTAATGCAATGCTTCTTCAATAGTGGCTTTAATATCTTGATGACTAAAATCTGTGCTTTGATACCAACCTTTAACAACATCGAGTTCATAAGACACTAATTCTTGACCTTTGTTTTTTTCTAACCAATCAATAGTTTCTTGAATCAAAGAAGTGACAGCGGCATCTTTAATTTTCTTGATTCTTTCTAAATAAACCTTTTCTAATTTTTTAAAGGTCAAACTAAGAGAAAAAACTTCAATTATTTTATGACTTTTAGTTTCTTGCAGAAGTTCAAAAAAACCTTTCGCAAGCAATTGTTCTAAAATATTTTCAACTTCATTTTTGCTAATGCCTGCTTTTTTAGCTAAAGCATTGGAAGAAAAAATTCTTTTTTTGGAAAAATCCAATAAAAACAGCAAAATAGTTAATTCTGGGTAAGTTAATCCTAATTTTTGATATTCTTGGATTAATATTTTTTCAGTTAACAAAAAACCATCTTCATGCAGTTTTTTAAACATATAACACCTTTTTTAAATTTTAGCAACCTTAGATAACGCTTCTTGAGCTGCTTTTTGTTCAGCTGCTTTTTTGGTCGTCCCCTCGCCACTACCTAATAATTTTTTTTCTAAATAAACTTCAGCCACAAATTTTTTAGCATGCGCCGGTCCTTGTTCGGATACTATTTTATATTGAATTGTTTTTTTATCCGATTGGACTATTTCTTGTAATTGGGTTTTAAAGTCTATAACATCAATTACCTTTGATAAATGAGGAATAACTAATTTTTGAAAAACTTTTTTAGCAAAAAGATATCCTAAATCTAGATAAATTGCTCCAAATAAAGCCTCAAAAGCATCAGCCATAATACTTTTGGTATTAAAATCTTTGTTTTTTTCGCCCCTGCCTAAAAAAAGATAATTTTGTAAGTTAATATTTTGAGCATAAATAGTCAAAGATCTTTCGCAGACAGCTTGAGCTCTTTTTTTGGTCATAATCCCTTCATCTTCTTTATTTTTTTGATATAAATGATCAGCCATTAAAAGTCCGATGATAGCATCACCTAAAAACTCTAATCTTTCGTTATCTTCTTGCGAAAGAAATTTTTCATTCGAATAAGAACTGTGTGTTAAAGCTTTTTTATATAAAGCCATATTGTTAGGTACAATATCAATCTTTTTTAAAAATTCTTGAATATTCATAATTCTTGATTTTTCAATATTTTAGTAATTTTTTGATTTATCTTGGCTGAAATCAATTTTTGCGCTTGTAAAATGGCTTGACAGAAGGGATAAGCTTGAGAAGAGCCATGAGCTTTAATGACGACTTTATTCAATCCTAAAAGCATAGCACCACCAATTTCACGTGGGTCTACTTGTTTTTGTAATTTCTGTAATTCTTTTTGAAAACATAATTTAGTAATGATTTTTTTGGTCAAACTTTTAGTCATAATTTGTTTGATGTTTTTCATAAAGTTTAAAACTGTTCCTTCGTAAGTTTTTAAAGCAATATTAGCAGTAAATCCATCGCTTAATAAAATATCAGCCGAGGTATTTAACATGTTTTGCGGTTCTTCGTTTCCACCGAAATTAATATATTTAGCTTGGCTTAATAGTGAATAAGTTTCTAATTCGACTGATCGCCCTTTGTTAAACTCTTTTCCGATATTTAAAAGTTTTACTTGCGGATTTTTAATAGCTAAAATTTCATAAGCAACGATGGTAGCATAATGAGCAAACGTTAATAAATGTTGTGGTTTTAATTCTACATTAGCCCCTGCATCTAGCAAAATCCGAATCCGATTATCAAATGATTTAAACATAGGAGCGATTGCAATTCTTTGCATCAAAGGCATTTTTTTTAAAATTAAATGACCTGCCAAAACTAAAGCTTGCGTCGCTCCTGCAGAAACTACCCCTTCTACTTCATCATTTAAAGCCCCTTGGAATGCCAAAAATAAAGAAGCATTCGGTTTTGTCTTTAATTGATCTCTAATGTTTTTATCATCCATTGTTAAAAAATGAGGGGTGTGTTTGATTGTGATTTGTTGGTTTAAAAAAAAACTATTTTTTTCAAGAATAGGATTAATTAGGTTTTTATCGCCATATAAAACGATTTGAAGTGAAGGGTTATTTTCTAAAGCCAAACAACACCCTTTGATAATTTCTAAAGGAGCAAAATCGCCTCCCATAGCATCTACTGCTATTTTCATCCAAAACAACACTCCTTTTAATTAAGTTATAATTCGAAATATTAATATTTTTTTGGTTAAAAATATAATGTTTGATTAGTTTTTTTGATGTATAATCTAATACATCAAAAATAAGTTAATTGATTTTATTAAATTAAAATTTGTTATAATTTGTTATAATATTAAATGAAATTATTAATTAAAAAATTGTTTCGTTCTTTAAACAATTCAGTACTATTTTATCATATTATTGAAGTATTACTTTATTATAAGTTTTCAAAAAAAGCAATCAAAAACAAGGTAGGTTTAAATTAAAAATATGAATGACGTTCAAAAAGTGATGAAAGTTAAAGATGTTTACGTAGAAATGCAAGTTAAGTATTTAAAAACAGCCGATGGCAACAAAAGACAATGGTTTGCTTCTGACGTTTCAGTAAATCTTGATGATAAGCAAACAAAATATGACCAAATAATAATTGAATTTAGTCATATCGATGCCGATAATCCTGAATTTTTTTTACAACCAGGACAATTAATTAAGGTCTTAAATGGTGAAATTAGAACATCCCAAACGGGGGTCTTTTTCAATATCAATAGTTTTAGACAAACCAATGACGAGGAAAGAAATACAATCAACCACATATAATGAAGGTTGATTTTTTTTTTATTTTATAACAGTTTTATTTGCTATTTTTTTACCGACTATATAACTTTCTTTTAGACAATTACTAATAAACTAAAAAAATGAGGTTAAATTGGTTTATTTTTGCTTGGTTAAGTTTTTTTGAAAATGAAAAAAATTAGCTCAAACTAGCAAAGATATTCCAAATATTAATTCTCTAAAGTTGTAATAATGCATTATTGAAGGTTTTTTCGTTTTAAAAACAATTCATTAACATTATTACTCGTTTGGGTTGCGACTTTTTGCAAAGAAATGTTTCTTAATTGAGCAATTTTGTCAGCAATAAGTTTAATATGTGCCGGTTCATTTCTTTCTTTTTGGAAAGGAAAAGGAGTTAAAAAGGGGGCGTCTGTTTCTAATAAAATTCTATCTAAAGGAGTATTTTTGGCAATTTGGTGAGTCACTTTAGCGTTTTCAAAAGTTACCACTCCGCCAATACCAACATAAAATCCTAATTCAAGAGCCATCTTAACTTCCCTTTCGCTAAACACCAAACAATGAAAAACCCCTCTGATTTGTCCTTTATAAGGAAGCAATAATTGATAAATTTCTTCAAAAGATTTACGAGCGTGAATGATAACCGGTAATCTAAATTTGATTGCAATTTCTATTTGCACTTGAAAAAACTTTTTTTGTATTTCTAAATTATCTTGTCTATGATGCAAATCTAATCCGATTTCTCCAACAGCAACTGTTTGCGGGTGGTTTAAGTATTTTACAATACTTTCTGGAGTTTCTTGCGAAAAATCTGAACAAGGATGAATACCGAAAGATACCATCATGTCTGGATATTTATTAGCTATTTCAAAAGTTTTTTGGTTGCTTTTTTCATCCATTCCGACTACAATCATTTTTTTGATATCATTTTGAAATGCCCTTTTTAAAACTTCATCAAAATCTTTTTCATAGGTTTTTAGGTTTAGGTGGGCGTGGGTATCTATTAACATATCATTTGACATCCTTTTTTTAGTTTGAAAAACTATTTTTCTTTTTTTGTTATTATTTTTAAAAAAACTTGTGCCACTTGATATCGTTTTTCTAATTGAAGAGTCATTTTAACATAAATATGTTCATAAGTTTTTTTATTACAATATTATTTTCATTATATTTTTTTACTTTTTAATATACTAAAAATAATATCTTTTTCTGTTTTTTCTTTGATTTGCTTAATGTTTTCTAAATTCAAATCTCCTTTTTTGATTAAATATTTTTCAAATCGTAAAATCGGATCTTTTTTTGCTCCATATTTTTTTCCTTGGGTGTGATAAATAAAAGGTTGGTCATCGATAGAATGACCTTTTAATCGATAAGAAAAATTTTTAATCAAAGTAGGACTTTTACCTTCTTTTGTTCGTTGTAAAACTTCAGTTATAGCTACGTAAATTGCTAAAACATCGGCGCTATCAACTTGAATCTCTCTGAAAAAATACCGAAAACATAGCATTTTTGCTCCAAGATGAGTGTTTTTGAAATTTTGTGACAAGAATTAGAAATTGCATATTAATTATATTTGGACAAGGATCATCAAAGGTAATTGAAATATAGCTGCGTAATTTGGATCTGCGTTAAACTCTTAGCGCACAACTCTACTATCGCCAATAGTTGCAATGATAGCTTCTTTTTGTGTTTTGCAATTTGCCGGTAAAAGATAAACCAGATTCTAAATTAATACTAGAACCAATGATAACGTTGACCGAAAAAATACAACTTTTATGATCTAGTTTTAAACCTTTTTGGTTACCGTTTTGATAAAAATAATTTTTTTTAAAGGAATATAACGATAAAGAAAAATATTAAGATCATAATAATAAAGGCAAGAGATTTCCCAATTTAAGAATGGTTTTAAAAGTTTCAGCAGCCTCGATTTGAATGGTTATTTTTAACTAGAATTAAATAAAAAAATGGTTATTTTTCCTTGTTTAAAACATTGCCTACCGTCTAATTGCCTTGTCTTCTTAAAATCATAATTTGATACATTTTGAATAAAATATTTTTAGATAACTTGAGCTTTATAATTTGGGATAGATAATATTTCTTTGAAGATCAAGAAATTTTAATTGCTTTCCTTTTAAGGGATCATATGTGTTAGTTAATGTTAAGAAATGATGTTTCATTCATTTTACTTTATTTTAAAATTAATAAATAAAAAAGACTAACATACAAAGTCAGTCTTTTTTTGTTAGTTATTTGTGTAGTTTTTTTTGATTAGAAATTTATAAGTGAATTGGTTTATCAATTGCCCCTAAAAGAGTTTCGAAAGTTAATTCTGATAAAGTCGGATGAGGATGAATTGCTTGTGATAATTCATAAGCTGTCCCCTCCAATTCCATCCCAACCGAAATTTCACTAATCAATTCAGTCGCATTATAAGCATAAATATGCATCCCGATGATTTCTAAATGTTTTTTATCAACAATCATCTTAGCAAAACCTTCTTTTTCGCCATCAGCTAAAGCTTTGCCGATTGCAGAAAGAGGGACTTTAGAAACTTTATATTCAATTTTAGCTTCTTGAGCTTCTTTTTCAGTCATCCCAATGGCTGCAATTTCAGGAAAACCATAAATACAAGAAGGAATGCGAGTGTAATTTATTCCATGGTTTTCTCCAAGTCCTAAAGCGTGCATAACAGCAACAATTCCTTCATGACTGGCTACGTGAGCTAACATATGCTTTCCGTTAACATCGCCAATAGCATAAACTCCAGGGACAGAAGTTTGTAAAAAGGCATCAGTAACAATGCTATTACGTGTTAATTCTAAATTAAGATTTTCTAATCCTGCTAAATTCGGTTTGGTTCCTGCCGCCATCAAAATTACTTCTGATTCTTTCGTATTTTTAACACCTTGATGAGTATAAGTAATTTGGTGGTCTTGAATAGAGTTAATCTCTACGTTAGTTAAAATGTTGATTCCATCAGCCTTTAATCTTTTAGTATAAGCATCAACGATATCACTATCTGAACCATTTAAAATACTAGCTTGTCTTTCTAAAATAGTTACATCAGCACCAAATACTCTATGAATGGTAGCAAACTCCACCCCGATGACTCCGCCACCGATAATAGTAATGTTTTTAGGATGTTTATCTAATTGTAATAATTCTTTGCTCGTTTTTAAAACACCTTTTTGATAAGCTTTGTGTGCGCCTGGAATAGGGGGGATAAAAGCAGTTGCTCCTGTTGCGATAATTAAGTTTTTAGTTCGCAAAGTTTCTTTTTCGACTTGTACTTCTTGAGGGGAAATAACAGTTGCAAACCCATTGAAAACATCAATCTTGTTTTTTTTCAACAAAAAACTAATTCCGCTAGTTAATTGATCAACAATTTTATTTTTGCGTTGTAAGATCGAAAGCCAATTAAAAGTGGGAGCTTCTTTGATTGTGATGCCAAAATCAGCTGCTTTTTGGATGGTTTGATATACTTTAGCACTTTTTAAATAGGTTTTGGTAGGGATGCATCCATAATTAAGACAAATCCCTCCTAGCTTATGTTTTTCAACTATCGCTACTTTAGCGCCTAATTGAGCCGCTTTGATGGCAGCAACATATCCTCCCGGTCCTCCGCCGATTACTAAAATATCATAATTTTTCATAGTTATTTGACACTTTCTTATTTAGGATAAAAGTAATAAAGTAGGCAAAGATAACAATTCTTTAATACGTTTTAAAAATCTTCCTCCATCAGCGCCATCGATAATACGGTGGTCAATCGCTAGTGAAAGCGGCAACATATCGGCAATAATAATTTGATTATTTTCTACAATCGGTTTTTTAGAAATTTTACCAACCCCTAAAATAGCTAATTCTGGATAATTAATCACAGGCGTGCCATAACTAATATCTAAAGAGCCGAAATTAGTGATTGTAAAAGTACCGTTTTGGAGCGCGTCTAATTGAACTTTTCTTTCGATAGTCGCTTGGGCTGCTTCTTGTAATTTTTTCGCCAATTCTAAAAGATTGAATTTATTAGCGTTTTTAACATTAGGAACAATCAAGCCGTCTTTGGTATCAACAGCAATTCCTAGATTGATGAATTTTTTTAAAATAATTTCGTCTCTTGCATCGTCAAAACTGGCATTAAAAACTGGGAATTCTTCCAAGGCAATAGCGACTGCTTTCATGATGAAAGCCATAAAAGTTAATTTAATTCCTTGTTTTTCAGCTTGTACTTTGGCTTGCTTTCTTAAAGCCACTAAAGCAGTGATGTTAACTTCATCGATTAAAGTTGTTTCTGGAATCGTGCTTTTAGCAAGAACCATTTTTTGTGCAATTGCTTTTCTTAAACGTGAAATTTTAATAATTTCTGTTTGAGCCGAGTCGTTAATGCTCGCTTTTAAAGGAGCTGGTTGAGAAACAAAAGAGTTAGTTGTGCTAGTTGAAGTTTTTTGTTGAAATTGGATAATATCTTCTTTTAAGATTTTTCCATCAATCCCAGTTCCTTTGATTGTAGCTAAGTCAATTCCTAATTCTTTAGCTAAACAACGGACTAAGGGAGTTGCTAATATTTTTGTCTGTGTTATAGTTGCAGTTGGAAAACTTGCTTGTGCACTTGGGGAATGTTGTTGACTTGTGGGTGAAACAGTAGGACTACCAGAATTTAACGTCTGTTTTACTACCGCATCAGAGTCGCCTGGTTCTTTAATCAAAACTAATGTCTCTCCTACATTTATCACATCACCTTCTTTATGAGTCATATTCAAAATTGTCCCTGTTACAGGTGAAGTTAATTCGACATCAAGTTTATCTGTTTCGACTTTGACTAAGATATCACCTTCTTTGATTGAGTCACCAATTTTAAAAAACCATCTAGTAATAGTACCTTGATGAATGCCTTCGCCGACATCAGCAAATTTAAATTCAAACATATTTTTCTCCTTTAGTTATTGTTATTCTTCCAAAGCTACTTTGCGAATAGCAGCAGCTATTTTTTCAGGACTTAAAAATTGAAAATGTTCTGCTTTGGCTAAAGGCATGGTAATATCGTTACCAGTAACACGCGCTGGAGCAGCTTCTAAATACATAAACGCTGATTCATTGACTAAAGTTATTAATTCTCCAGCCGGTCCATAAGTTTTAGTAGCTTCATGCACTACCAAAAAGCGTCCGGTTTTTTTTACAGAAGTAATAACAGTTTCACGGTCAATCGGGTTAATAGTTCGTAAATCGATTAATTCAACCGAAATTTCATCATTTAATTGTTTGATGGCTAATTGAGTTTCAATTACCATCGCTCCCCAAGCAACTACTGTAATATCTGAGCCTTGTTGAACTATTTTTGCTTTACTAATTTCTACTTCATAGTCATGTTCTGGAACTTCTTGTTTAAAACCGCGATAAATCCTTTTTGGTTCCATAAAAATAACCGGATCAGGGTCATTGATAGCTGCAGTCAATAGCCCTTTAGCGTCGTAAGGGTTTGATGGAATTACAACTTTTAAACCAGGAACAGAACCTAAAATAACTTCTAAACTCTCGGAGTGATGTTCTAAAGATTTAACTCCACCACCAACCGGAACTCTGACTACCATAGGAACCGTACGAGTGCCACGACTACGATTACGCATACGTGCTCCATGAGCAAATAAATCTTCTAAACCAACGAAAATAAAGCCATCAAATTGAATTTCTGCCACCGGTTTTAAGCCGTTGATTGCCATCCCGATAGCACTGCCGATAATCGCTGATTCAGCGATCGGAGTATTAAAAACTCGATTTTCGCCATATTTATCTTGTAAGCCTTGAGTAACGCGGAAAACTCCTCCCAATTTACCTACATCTTGCCCGAAAACAACAATATTGGGGTCTTTTTTTAATTGACTATCTAAAGTTTGATTAATTGCTTGTAGCAATGTCATTAAAGCCATTGTTATTTACCTTCCTTTGTTTGCAAAAAAGCTTGACATTCTTCAAACTGTTCTTCTAATTGCGGAGTCATTTTTTCATAAGTGTGTTCAAAAATTTCTCTTAAAGGCATTTGAGTCCCTGTTTGCTCTACTTTTTGGTGAGAGGCAACTATTTCTTCTTGTGCGTCTTTTTCGATTTGTGCTGCTTGTTCTAAACTTAAGAAACCTTTTTTAATTAAATATGCTTGGAAACGGATAATTGGATCTTTTTTTCTCCATTCATCTTCCTCTTTTTTGCTACGATAAACAGAAGCGTTATCGTTAGTGGAGTGAGCTTCCAAACGGTAAGCAATGTTTTCAATCAAAATAGGTCCTTGTCCTTCTCTAGCACGAGTTATAGCTTCTTTGACTGCCACATAAACCGCCAAAACATCATTGCCATCAACTTGCATACCTGGAATACCAAAAGCATAACATTTTTGAGCCAAAGTTGGAGCTTGAGAAACTTTTGCCCGAGGATTAGAAATAGAATATTGATTGTTTTGAATTAAAACAACTAAAGGCACTCTAAAAACAGCTGCATAATTTAACCCTGCGTTAAATTCTTCGTGTGCAGTCCCGCCATCACCGATAGTTGCGATCGTCACTTCTTTTTTATTTTGGTATTTGCTAGCGAAAGCCAAGCCAGCACCTAAATTAACACTGGAGCCAATAATTATATTAGCTGGTAAAATACGTAATTTGGGATCTATTTTAGAACCGTTTTCGTTGCCATACCAATAAAGATAAAATTGTTCCAAAGAAACGCCACGATAAAGATAAATCCCGGCATCACGGTAATAAGGGGATACCCAATCTTGTGGTTCTAAAGCAGCAACAGCGCCGACTTGAGAAGCTTCTTGTCCGGAATTCAGTAAATAATTACCCATCCTTCCTTGACGTTGATATTTTAAAGCTGCTAAATCTGCTTGTCTACTTAAAATCATGGTTTTATACATTTTTAACAAAACATCTTTGGCAATTTTGGGTTCTAATTCAGGTTTAACTAAATTTCCTTGGGCATCAAGAATTTCTAATTTTTGTCCTTTTAAAGGGTCATAAACATTAGTTAGCATTTTATATTCTCCTTATTTTATCTTGGTTTTTCTAGAGTTAAATATATTTTCTTAACATTAATTCATCAATTTATATTAAGTATCAAATAATTTTTTAATCTTTAACACAGTAAATGAATATTTTTAGATAATGATACATCTACATATAAATTGTACTCCAAATTATGCCTTTTATCAAAAAAAAGAATGTTTATGAGTATCTTTTTTTGCAAGTAGTGGTTTTAAAAAACCATTGTAAGTCCAGATATGTTATAATTATTTAAGTTTTACTACACAAAAGGATGAAAAATAACCTAATATAAATTAAATTAACTTAAAAAAAAGATTAGTTTTTTTATCAAAAAAAGCATTAAAAAAGACATTAAAAATAGGTTAAAAGTTGGATAAATTAATATTGTACCGGTACCCATCAAATATTTTTTCAAACCAAACTATAAGAATCACACACTTATCATCTTTATTATTAGAACTAACCAAGATAGAAACGATTTTAAAAGATTCTCAAGGATAATTTAAAACATTTTTTATAGCTTTTAACGCTATTATTGCATAATTTGCTAAACAATTCAATAAATAAGTTTTTAAACCCTCTAACTACCACTCGAAACGACAATAACGATAAAAAAACTTTTTATAAACTACTTAAATTTATTATTTTCTACTTGAAATTTAAATCTTAAATCAAAACAAAGACAGCTAAACTAGTAAAAGAACTAAAAATAATACAATACTACCCAGATAGTAAAAAAATCGCTTTATCGAAAAATACAATAAGAAAGGATAATCAATATGACAACCAAAAAGCCAAATTCATTTTAAAAATACTCATAAAAAACCAACAAAAACAAGCTAAATTAATTTTACTCATGATAAAACTTAATTTTTTTTTATTTTTTGATATATAATTATAGATATAGTATTTTTTTGTTTTAATGAAATTGCTATAGTGTTAATTATTAAAAAATAGTGTCCTTTAGTATTATTAGCAGTTAACATTTCATAGTAGAAAAATAATTTTTTATTCTAACAAATTAATTGTGCCCCAAACCAAATTTAAAATATCAAAGATGCTGTTATTATCTAATTAATACCAAAACAGCAAATTTTTTTATTTTTTTACAAATTTTTATTAATTTGCCATTTCATTTAGGTCAAAAGCGCATGCTAGTCTTAAAAAAAATTTATTCACCTAATTCAAACATTTTAATAACAAGTAAATAAAAACAACACAAATTATTATTTATGGCAAGTTATAATGTGTTTTTATCTATACAAAATTCTTATCATCATTTACTAACTCTTAAATTAATTACATTCTTAAAACAATAAAAATAAAATAATTCTTTTAATTAAGAACAAATTACAAAAATTTTGTTGCCTTTTTAAATGAACAAATTAATCAAAAAAATAATTTTAATCAAAACCCCAAACAAAAAATTAAATTTGGTTCTGATACGAGAAACTAAGACGCAAAACTTGGAAAATAAAACACAATTAATCTATTCGTATTATATTTATTACAAACAAAAATTTATTATTTTATCACAATTATAAACTTTTTGCTTACCTACTTTTTAGCATTTTGTTGTTAAATGAAACTAACAAAAGAAGAATGGAGTTTTTTTATGATTAAAAAAATAAATATTAAAATTATCTTTTTATGTTTTTTGTTCAGTATTTTAATTTATCTACATTACTATCTTTTTAAAAAACCCCAAAAAAACAACGTTAGTGAAGATAATTTAGTATTAGCAACAGTCACTTGCGCTCCTCCTTTAGCTTTTGGTGGTCATAAAGATATTCAAAATAGCCTTCTAACAACCGATAGTACATATATTTTTAGGTTCTGATGTTCTTTTTTTGCAAAGATATTGCTGAAAACATAAATAAACAAATAAAAATAAAAGCTTTCGGTACTTTCGAAGGAGCTCTTAACGCCGTTAAATCAGGCAATGCAGATTTTTATATTGGTTCTTTAAGTGCAACAAATTCCAGAGAAACATATTTTGATATAATTAAATATTATACCACTTGTGCCAGTATTTTAGTTAAAACCGATAATGAAAAATTTTTTAATATCTCTAACACTGAAGAACCAATACAATTAGATAATGATCAATTCTGTAATAAAAAATTAAGATTAACTACACACAACTTCTTGTTTCAAAGAAAATATTGATAATTATATGAATAATGAAGCAAATAAAAAGAATAATTTTTTAGAACAAAATGATGGAACAAATAGTTTTTTAAGAAATAGTACTTCTGAATGTTTTCTTTTGGTAAAAGATAAAATAGTAGATGGTTTTATTACAGATGATCTTATTATAAAAGCTTTATTTCAAAAACATAACCAAGAATTTAAAAAATTTAAATTAACATTGCAAGAAACAATTCCTCCTTATGGTATTTTTATTAAAAAAAAATAATAAGTCTGTAAAAGAACTAATTGAAAAAGGAATTAAAACTGCTATACAAGAAAATCAAGAAAAACTAGATGATATAAACTCAAATATAGAACAAATAACTGATTATTATGAAAAAAACTTTGTCCCACCAGCTTTTGGTGATTATATACAAATAAATGAAAAATTAGAAACTACAAATAAAACAAATTTAGATGATAAAATTCAAAAAATCTTAAAAACTTTTCCCTCTTATGCTAAAAGCTTTGTTAATTCTTTAGTTGTAGCGATAGATAGTGTTGTTTTGGGTTTTCTTTTATCTTTATTATTAGTGAAAGCTAAAATATTAGTAAATTATTATCGTCAAACTCAAAAAAAAGCACTTATGAAAATGTATCAAACTTTTTCTTTTGTAATTGATCGTTTTGTTAGCTTTTTAAATGCTATTCCTATTTCTATACAATCTTTATTAGTGTTTAATTTTATTACTACAATAGAATCATTTAAAAATATTAAAATAGCTTTTTCTGCATCTTTGATTGTTTTATTACTTAATACTATTGCCAATTTAATTCAAATTATGATGCATAATATTAATTTATTAGATAAAGGCCAAATTGAAGCTGGTTATGCTTTAGGAATGACTCAAAAACAAGTTTTTAATTGCATCATTTTTGAACAAAGCATTAAAAAAACTTATCCTGCAGTAGGAAAACAATTTATCACTAACATTAAAGATACTTCGTTGTTTTCAATTATTGGTTTTTCAAGTCTTTTATGGCAGGCTCAGAGTAACGCGTCTGTTGATTTGGATATATGGACTCCTTATATTATAGTTTGTTGTGTTTATTTAATTATTGTCTTTATTACTAATTTTATTTTAAAAATCTTAAACAGGAACAAAATCTAAGAAGATAGTTAGTTACAACTAGGTGTACTTTTATAAAAAATTGTAAATAAATGCATTTTTAATACCTAAATAGGCTAGTTTTTATAACTAGTCTTTTTTTTGTTTTTAAGAAAAGAAGAATTTTAAATGAATGGTTTTTGTCACCAAAGAGGTCTAAATATTGTAGCTATTTAACCAACACCCAGAGCTTCGAAACGTTAAATGGATATAGTTATTTAGTTATTTGAAAAAATAACAAATTACAAGCAACTTATAAAAGTAAATTGAAATTAAAATATGTTTTGGCTTTTGGAATTACTAAAACTAAAAGCAAAATTAAGGTTCAAAAAAACAGAAATTAAAAGTTTAAAATGGTTGGAAAAAAAGATTTACCAATAGAACAAATGATAGCAATTGACAAAATATTTTTAAAAGAATTTATAAAAAAGAAAAACAAGTTAAATTAAAGTAATTTTTGTTAAACATTTAAATTAAGAAAATTTTTTTATCAAAAAAAATGATAAAAGTTTTGAATTTAAGTTATTTTTGAATATAAAAAAAGACTATCTTTTAAAAAGATAGTCTTGATTATCGACATAAAATAATATTAATTGTAGTAGTTTCAAATAAGAATTTATTGAAAAAATTTTTTAAGATTATTTATTTAATAAAACATCAATTGGTTTTTTGCGAGATAATCTTGTAATTGGAAAAACAACGGAAAGGAAAACGATAAAAAAGACATAAAAAAATTGAGTAACTAAACCGAAATAAAATCTAGGAGAAGTAAACGCCGCTTTGAATATAGCTGATGGTTCCATTGTAAACACAAAATGCCCTATCAGAAAAATTCTTAAAAGATTACAAATAATAACAAATACATTAATAATGTTAGCATAAACAAAACCTTCACAAAAAAAAATTTTAGCGACGGTTGAGCCTTTAGCTCCTAAAGCTCTCAAAGTGCCAATTTCTCTTTGTTTTAACTTAATACTAGCATTAAAATACATATAAATAATAAAGAAAGCTATTAAACTAAAAATAGCTATAGTTATTAATGTTGCATTTGCAATTTTGCGTCTCCATGCAACTTCACGTTCAATGATGTGTTTGGTTTCTTGTTTTACTTCGTCGATCATTTCTTTTTTTTTTGCTTCTGTATAAAATGGGTTGTTTTGACAATAACCTATTTTACGATCGCGAGATTCATATGCCTCTTGTTCTATTTCCTTGATTTCATCTTGGAAAAAAACCAAAGTTTGCAAAGCAATAGAAAACAAAAAAGACATTAATGCTGTTATTAAGACAGAAAAAACTAACAAAATCTTTTTATTTTTTAAAGCACTCGCGCCCATTTTCAAAGATTTACCTAAAGGTAATTGACTTTTAATTTGTTTAAATGGAGTTGGTTGGGCATCGAGTAAAACCTCTTTGGTTGGTTCAAAGTTTTCTTTCAAAGGGTTTTTTTGTTGTGTTTGAATTATTTTAATCATTTCTTCAGTCAAAACTTGACCTTTAGCGAATTGAGGTTTTTTAGTTTTAGTAGAGTTTCGACTTCTACTTATATCTTCTACAATAGTGCCATCTTTGAATTCAATTACTCGGTCAGCAAATTGATAAGCACTTTCTTGGTCGTGTGAAACAACAACTACTAAATGGTCTTGCGACAATTGCTTTAAAATACTTAATACCTGTTGGCTAGTTTGAGAATCAAGATTACCTGTTGGTTCATCAGCTAAAATAATTTCTGGATTTTTAATTAAAGCTCTGACAATAGCAACACGCTGTTTTTGTCCGCCAGATAACTCATTGATTTTGCGATTTTGGAATTGTTGCATCCCTACTCTTGCCAAAAAATCAGAAATTACTTGATGTTCAGGAGTTTGTCCTTGCAATTCCAAGACTAAGGCGATATTTTCGTGTACACTCATTGTTTCGATTAAATTAAAATCTTGAAAAATAAAACCAACTGTTCCATTGCGATAAGTATCTAAATCACTTTGTTTAAAAGAACGTGTCGAATAACCTTTAATAGTTATATTACCTTGGTCGTAAGTATCAAGACCCCCTAAAAGATTTAATAAAGTCGATTTACCACTACCTGATTTTCCCAAAATAAAAACTAATCCTTTTTGTGGTAATTTTAAAGAAACATCATTTAAGGCTAAGGTGCGAAAACCAGTTTTAGTAATAAAAGATTTACTAACTTTTTGAATATTAAACATATAACACTCCTTTTCTTAATTTATTTATTAATAATTAAAAAAACAAACTCCTTTTTTTATTATAACATATGAACGAAAATGTTAATTGTTTTTTGTTTAGAAGCTATTGACTCTCAAATAAGCTAAAAAATTAATTTATCTAATCGTAATTTGATAATTTTGGATTAAAGTTGTAATAATTTGAGCTAAATTTTTATCAATTTCAGCATTTTGTAAGTTTTTGTAGGGATTTGAAAAAGTAAATCTTAATGCTAAAGAAAGTTGTTGCTCTTCATTGGTTTGATAAACATCGAATAATTGACAGTCAACCAAATCAAAAGATAAGTTACTTTTAATTGTTTGAATGATATCAAAAAAATGATATTTTTTTTCGATCAAAAAAGATAAGTCGCGAGTGATAACCGGAAATTTACTGATTGGTTGATACAAAACTTGGTTTTTTTGTGTTAAAAAGTCATTCAATAACAAGAATTCACAAAGAAAACTATCTTTTAAGTGATGCTTTTCGTTTAATAAGGGGTGAGTTTTTCCTATCATCCCGATAACTTGGTTGTTGTATAAAATTTTGGCCTGAATGCCTGGATGAAGATTCGAATTATCAGTACTTTTTTGAAAGGTCAGTTGAATTCCTAAAAAGGTACTAATTTTTTCTATCAGTCCTTTTAAAACAAAAAACGAATTATTGACATCTTGTTTTAACCAACCGCTATTTAAAAATTTACCACTTAAAGCAAGTCCCAAACTTAGTATTTCTTCTTGTAGATAATAGACTTTACTGATCTCAAAAAAAGCATTATCAAAAGCTTGTCTTTTGTGTTGCTGACTTAAAACCTCGACTAAACTACTTAACAAACTTTGTCTTAAAATAACTTTATCTTGTGATAAAGGATTCGTTATTTTGATTCTTTCTTTTTGGTAACTAAAAGCTTCAAACATTTCAGCGCTGATTAAACTATAAGTGACAGTTTCATAAAAACCTAAATTAACTAATATTTTTTTCAGTTCTCTGATATTTTTTTGTTTTAAAGTCATTTGAGCTTGTGGGCTTTTAGTTGTTTTGATGTTAATAACGTTGTGATAACCATAAAGACGAACTAAATCAGCAACAACATTTTCTTTGATTTTAATATCATATCGACGCAAAGGGGCAGATAGTTTTAAATTATCTGATTTAGTTGATAAAACTTGATAATCTAAGTTTGATAACCAGTTTTGAGTTTGGGTAAGCGAAAAGGCAATTCCAGTTTTGCTTTTCACAAAAGCTAGATTCAAATCAAGAACTTTTGGTTTTAAAACTTGTTTTTTTTGTCTAATCGGTTGACTAGTAATTTTGGCATCAGCTAAAGAGACTAAAAGATCGCATGCATGCATCAAAGCTAAAGGAATTAAATCAGGGTCAATCCCTCTTTCAAAACGTAAAGAACTTTGAGTTTTGATTTTTAACTTTTGACTAGTTTTGGCAATGGTTACTGGTAAAAAGTAAGCCGCTTCTAAAATAATTTTTTGAGTGTTTTCTTTGATGCCACTTTCTAAAAGACCCACAATCCCAGCTAAAGCGATTGGTTTGATACCGTCTGTGATAACTAAATCATTTTGATCTAATTGAAAGACATTTTGGTTTAATGTTGTAATTATTTCTTGATTAAAGGCTTGTCTAACTTTAATTTCTTTGATCTTTTGTGAGTCAAAAGCATGCAAAGGGATGCCGTATTTAAGCAAAATTAAATTAGTGATATCAACTACATTATTAATCGGTTTGATATCTGATTGTAAAAGGGTATTTCTGAGCCATAAAGGTGAGGGTTTGATTTTGATATTTTCTAACATACAAGCGTTGTATTCATAGCAAGCTTTACTTTCAATTACAACCGAAAAACACACTTTTGGTAAAGTTAACAAAGAGTTAAAAAATTTTTTTGTTTGCGGCTCTTCAAATACTTTTGTTTGGTCGTCTTGGTAGCAAGGATTACTTTTTAAAACAGCTTTTAGATCTTTGGCAAAACCAAAATAAGATAAAAGATCTGCCCGATTGGGAGTTACACCTAATTCTAAAATAAATCCATCCATTCCTAAAGGAATTAAAGCATCACTACCAAGTGGGATTCTGTCATCAGGATCTTCAAAAAGAAAAATTCCTGCTTTTTCTTCTTCTGTTAAAATACTTGGATCAAAACCTAATTCATCTAAAGCACAAATCATTCCTTCAGAAAAAATACCACAAATGGTTTTATTTTGGAGAATTGAATTTAGTCCTGCCAAAAATGAACCTTGCGAAGAGACAATGACTTTACGGTTTTTGGCTAAATTATTAGCTCCACAGACAATTTTTACAATTTTTTTACCTAGATCAACGGTGACTAAGTTTAGTTTTTTTGAGTTAGGAACTTTTTGAAAGTTTAATATTTTTCCCACTACTAAATTAGTATTTTTAGATATTGGAGTAAGAGTTTTAACTTCGCTAATATAATTATTGATTAAGTCAAAAAAACGCTTGGAAGATGGGATATTGCTTAAATGTTTTTTTAAAATTGGTTCAAGAATTTTCATGCTTTTTCTCCTTGGCAAATTGGCACAAAAAACGAATGTCATTTTGATAAAAATAGCGAATATTTTCGATTTGATATTTAATCATAGCAACTCTTTCAATCCCGATGCCAAAAGCAAAACCTTGGTATTTTTCCGGATCGTAATTGGCATTAATTAACACTTGAGGATGCACTAAACCAGCTCCTAAAATTTCTAAATATTCTTTGCTGTTGTCTTGTTTTGTCATTACTAAATCTACTTCGACACTTGGTTCGGTAAAAGGAAAATAAGAAGGTCTTAAATTAATTTCTTGCGATATACCAAACAATTCTTGGATGATTGTCAAAAGGGTTTGTTTTAAATCTAAAAAATTAATGTTTTTATCAATTACCAAACCTTCTAATTGCATAAATTGGTGGCTATGGGTATCATCATCATCATCTTTGCGAAAAACTTTGCCCGATGAAATGATTTTTAAAGGTTTTCCTTGATGTTTTAACATTTCTTTGACTTGAATATTAGAAGTGTGTGTTCTTAACAACTTTTCCGGATTGATATAAAAAGAGTCTTGCATTGCTCGTGCTGGATGATCTTTACCAATATTTAACATTTCAAAATTAAAAAAATCGGTTTCAATTTCGTTGCCATCTTTAATTTGATATCCCAAAGATAAAAATAAATCTTCTAATTGCTCAATAATTTGATAAAGAGGGTGAATGCTTCCTTGTTTAAAATTAAAACCTGGCAAACTAATGTCAACATCTTCTTGCATTAATTCTAAATTAAGTGCCTGTTGTTTTAAACGATTTTTTTCTTGTTGTAAAGATGCAATAATAGTTTGTTTCAAATGGTTAATTAACTTTCCTGCCGCAGGCTTTTGATCGTAGGATATGCTTTTGAACTGTTGGTTTAATTCTTGGAAAAGACCTTTTTTGCCTAAAAATTTTTGTTCTAAAGCAAGCAAAGCTTCTAAGTTGTTTTTATCTTGTTCGAATAATTTTTCAAATTGTTCTTTTAAAAGCTGAATTTTATTTTTCATAAACCATTTTCCTTCCTTTTTTATTGCTACTGCATCATCCAACTAATGATATTACCACCAGTTGCCAAAGATAACCACATCCCTAAAGTTGCTCCCAAAAAGACTCCTAACGAAATACCGAAAGAACCTTTTTTCAAACCCAAAATAAGACCACCTAAAAACATGCCTGAAAACATCACTGTTAGATGAAGTTGTGTTTCTTTTGCAGGTGATTCTTGTGCGGCGTATTTGTCTCTAAAAATATAGATGAGCATCAAATTAACAATCAAAGTGACACAAATTAAACCAAGATGAAACAATTTGTTTTGCAACAATCCTTGATAAGGGTTGTGTTTATTGGGGGTAAAATTGTTTTTTTTAATAACTGCTTTTTTAGGAAAAGAATTCATATTGCAATATCCTTTCTTGTTGATAAATAAATTGATTTTTATCGTTTTAAAATAACCTAAATTAGATTATGTTTTTGAAAAAATTCATATAAAGAGTCGTTTTGGATGTCAGGAGCTACTAAGTTAGCTATTTTTTTTAAATAATCATATTTAGTATTTGCCATGACAATAGATAAGTGAGCTGCTTGAAACATTTCAACATCATTACAACCATCACCTATACAAATTAATTTATGTTCGGGGTAGTTTTTTTGAATCACTTGAATGCCGTAAGCTTTATTAACTTGTTTAGCACTTAGACTTGTAACCCCACTTTTCCAAAAATAAGTGTTAAATTGTTGAAATTCTTTCATGAAATCAACTACTATTTGAGGATTATCGTGAAATAAATTAATTTTGTAGATCGGATATTCAATATTTTGAACTATTTTTTGCATATTTTGGGCATCCATAAACATTTTTGAATCAGGGTCATCTTGAAAAGGAATGCTTTTTGGTTGTAACATAGTGTTAATAATTTTAATTCCGTTAGTTATGGCTTTTTGGTTAATTTGTAAAACATCATCTTTGGGGATAGGTGTTTGTTGAATAATTTCTTCCCCTTTGAAGGTAATAGCTCCGTTTAAAACTACAAAATATTGAAATAAATCTTTTAATTTTTCTAAAACTCTAAGCCCGTTTTGGCTTCTACCAGTTGCAATCCCTAAAATATTATTAGGGTTTTGTGACAATTGGTATAATAGCTTTTTGGTTTGAGGAAAAATGGTTTTTGTATCATTATCATATAAAGTATGATCGATATCAAAAAAAAATAATTTTTTTTGCATAATTAATTATTTATATCCAATTTCTAAAATATAAGTTAAAAAATAATACTTATTATAGTTAATTTTTATTTATACAAGCATTTATGTCGAAACCAAAAACTTTAGTCTCCTCTGATTTTAGCTGATGTAGTAAAAATTCTTGGTGTAAAGTAAGGTTGTAATGTTCTAAAAAACGATAATATCTTACTTCGTTTAAATCTTGATTATAGAATAAAGTTTTTCTGTTAAAACCCATTTGATCAAGAGCACCACTCAAAATTAAGTTAGTCAAAATGATTGGATTCAAAGAGGTAAACAATCTTTGTTTAAAATCTTTGAAAGACATAAATTTTTGTTTGTGACGTTCTTTGAATAATTCGTGGCAAAAATTACGACTTACTCCTTTGATCATATTTAAAGGCAAAAACAGTTGATTATTTTCAAAATAATAATAATCTAAGCTGGTAAAAACATTTGGTTTAATTATCGTAATATTAGCTTGTGCTACTTCTTTTAATAAAACACTAGTTTGCGAAGAATCATTTATAGAATCATTTAATAAAGCGATCATAAAATGAATAAAATAATTAGTTTTAAGATAAGCCATACGGTAACTGATTAAAGAATAAGCAACACTATGGCTTTTGTTAAAACCATAATTGGCAAATTTCAAAATATAATCATAAATTTTATTAGCTAAAAATGTATCATGACCTTCTTGTTGGCTTTTGGTAAGGAAATGTGTTTTTTCTTGTAGCAAAATATTTTTGTCTTTTTTACTAATGGCTCTTCGAAATAAATCCGCTTCATTTAAGGTATATTTAGCAAAAACAGCGACTATTTGCATAATTTGTTCTTGATAAAGAATGACGCCATAAGTTGGACGGAGAATATCGTCAATTAGAGGATGAAAATAAGTTTTATGCGTTCCTTTAAGTTTTCGGTTTTGCAAAAACAAATCAAAAGAATCGATTGGACCTGGACGGTTTAAAGCTAATAAAGCAATCAAATCTTCAAAAGTTTGAGGTTTCATTTTTTGCAAAAACATTTTTGCTTTCAAAGATTCTAATTGAAAAATGCCCACGGTTTTGCCGGTTTGTAAAAGTTGAAAAGTTTTTTGGTCGTTTAATGGGATTGTCAAAAGATCAAAACTAAGATGATCTTTCTTAATTGCTTCTATTATTTGTTCGATGATGTTAAGACTGCGAAGTCCTAAAAAATCAATTTTTAATAAACCAATTGCTTCTAAATCTGAGGCTTCCCATTGAGTTTGGAATAAATTAAGATAATTTGATTTTTGTAAAGGGATACTTTGGGATAATTCATCTTGACTTAAAATGACTCCGGCAGCGTGAGTTCCGGTAAAACGCGGCATCCCCTCTAAAAAAGTTGCCATTTGTAACAAATCTTTTATTTTATCATCTAAAATTTTGGGGTCTTGGGATTGAGAATTATCTAAAAAATCAAAAAGATACTTTACTTGAAAAGGTTTTATTTTTTTAAATTTAATCAATTCTTTAATGATAGCTTTTTTGGTCACAAAACGTCCAAAAGTAATAATATTAGCTACACGAGATAAGCCGTATTTTTGACAAATATATTCAATTACTTTTTCTCTTTTGTTATCAGGGAAATCAAGGTCAATATCAGGCATGGTTTTTCTTTGTGAGTTTAAAAACCTTTCAAAAATAAGATCATATTTTAAAGGGTCAATTTCTGTAATTTCAAGACAGAAACATACTAAAGAACCAGAAGAAGAACCACGACCAGGGCCGACTAAAATATCGTTTTTTTTGGCATATTTAACTAAATCACTGACAATTAAAAAATAATTTTGATAATTAAGATCATTGATGATAGTCAATTCTTGGTTTAATCTTTTTTTATATTTATCGTATGCTAAATCTTTTGGTTTGATAAACTTTTTTAACCCTTGAGTAGCAATTTTTTTTAAATATTGCTTAGAATTTTTTCTATTCGGAATTGCTTCTTGATTTTCTAAAAAATCTAGATAAGAAGGTAATTGGAATTTATTTGGAAAAAAAGTTTGATAATTAATTTTAGTAATCAATTCTTTGGTCTGTTCGATAATTTGTGGATACTTTTGATAAATGCGATCAAACTCATTTTTAGTTAAAAAAGATAAATCTAGTTCAGAATCGAGAGGTTTATTTTCCATTTTAGCTAAAATTTGATGTGTTTCTTTGGCTTTGGGAGTTTCATAATTAGTTTTGTGAACAGGTAGACAAGGAATTTTGAAGTGTGAACCAAAATCAAAGATATTATCGTTTAGTTGTTCTAAAAAAAAACTTTGAAAAGAGATTCCTAAAAAAACTTCAGTAAAAACACTTTTTAATTGTTGTAACAATTGACTAAAATAATCTTTTTGGTCACTGACAAAAATTTTTTCAAACAAAGGAGAAAAACCGGTAACAATGATAAACAAATTTTTACCTAAAGCTTTGATTTTGTCTAAAGAAATGTTGTTTTGTTCTTCTAATTTAACAAAAGTGGCTAATTGGATTAAATTTTTAATTCCTTTGTCATTTTGGGCATAAACTAAAAGTTCTCCTACTTTATTATCCCATAACAAATTGATTTTAATGCCTAAAATAGGTTTTATTTGGTGCTTTTGACACAAATGTATGAAAGAAAGCATGCCGTATAAATTAGATTCATCGCTTAGAGCTACAAAATCATAATTATTTTCTTTGGCTGTAATAACTAGTTTTTCTACAGAATTTAGACTTTGTAACAAGGAATAAAAACTTTGTAAATAAAAAACACCTCGCATAACTACATCACCTTGCCGTTCTTATTTTTTATGAGTCTCTTTTAAAATATTTTTATTTTTGAAATGGGGGAATAAAATCACATCTCGAATGTTGGCAGTATCCGTTAAAAGCATTACTATACGATCGATTCCCATCCCTAAACCACCAGTTGGAGGCATCCCATAACTTAAAGCGTTTAGGAAATCATAATCCATCTCATTGGCTTCATCGTTGCCTAGTTCTTTTTGTTTCAATTGATTTAAAAAACGTTGTTCTTGTTCGATCGGATCATTTAATTCACTAAAAGCGTTAGCAAATTCTTTTCCGGCAATAAAAAGTTCAAAGCGATCGGTAAAGCGTGGGTCTTGTTCGTTGGTTTTAGCTAAAGGACTGATTTCAACAGGATGACCGAAAATAAAAGTTGGTTGAATTAACGTTTTTTCGACGTATTTTTCAAAAAAAGCTTCGATAATATGGCCTTGACTAAAATGAGACATGATTTTTATTTGATGTTCTTTGGCTAACAAAAAACAAGTTTCTAAAGAAAATTTTTGTTTGAAATCAATGCCAGTTTTAGCTTTAATAGCATCTATCATGCTGATTTTATGAAAAGTCTGAAAACTGATTTTTTTATTTTGATAATTAATCTCTAAGGTTTTTAACACCTTTTGACAAATATATTGAAAACATTTTTGAGTTAATTCCATAATATCAGACATATCAGCAAAAGCTTGATAAGCTTCGATCGTGCTAAATTCAGGATTATGAGTGGCATCAGTGCCTTCATTGCGAAAAAGACGTCCGATTTCATAAACTTTTTTCATCCCACCAACGATTAATTTTTTCAAAGGTAATTCGGTTGCTATTCTTAAATAAAAATTAGAATCTAAGGCATTATGGGAAGTAATAAAAGGTTTTGCTGCTGCTCCACCCAAAGTAGCTTGCAAAATAGGAGTTTCTACTTCTAAAAAACCTTCATGATCAAAAAAATTGCGAATAGCTTTAATAATCAGACTCCGAGTGATAAACACTTGTCTACTTTTTTCATTA